>NZ_QRLE01000033.1:0-12318 GCF_003473055.1 Collinsella sp. AM13-34
TGAATGTGGGAGGTGTTCGGATAAAGTCGATAATCAAGGAAAACAAGAATCGCCACCCTTGTATCGAACAAGACAACCGCGTTATACTATCCCCCACATATGCGGGCATCGCCAAGTGGTAAGGCATCAGCTTCCCAAGCTGACACTCGCGGGTTCGAGTCCCGTTGCCCGCTCCATTCGAATTTCAGGCACGGTAACGTTTCGTTACTGTGCCTTCTTCAATAAAGTGCCGGGACTCGAACCCGACAGGGTGCGAGCGTTAAATAAACGCGAAGCGTTTATAGCGAGCAGGCAAGGTCGCCGATAGGCGACCGCAGCCGGTGCGGATTTGCGAAGCAAATACGCGGACGTCCCGTTGCCCGCTCCATCAGCCGAGGTCGATTTCGGGAACGACAGATTCGACCGGTTTCGCCCCCGCGTCTCCCCGGACCCAGGTTTGTCGACCGCAGCCGGTGCGGATTTGCGAAGCAAATACGCGGACGTCCCGTTGCCCGCTCCAATTCCAAAATGTTAGGTTAATGCCTGCTGCCCATACTCGCACCCGCGCACGGTACAATGGTTGAGTTACGACCAACGTGCCAATAACCAAAAAGGAGCCGCTATGATCGATCGCTATACCCGCCCGGAGATGGGACATATCTTCTCCCTCGAGAACAAGTATGCCATTTGGCAGGAGATCGAGGTTCTGGCCTGCGAGGCCCAGGCGGAGCTCGGCAAGATCGGCATTTCTAAAGACGAAGCCCAGTGGATCCGCGACCATGCCAACTTTGAGAAGGCGAAGGTCGATGAGATCGAGGAGGTCACGCGCCACGATGTCATCGCCTTCCTGACCAACATGAAGGAATATATCGACGCCGATGTTCCCGAGGGCGAGCCCAAGCCTAGTCGCTGGGTTCACTACGGTATGACCAGCTCCGACCTGGGTGATACTGCTCTGTGCTATCAGCTTACTCAGGCGTGTGACCTGATTATCGAGGACGTCAAGAAGCTCGGCGTGATCTGCAAGCGCCGCGCCTTCGAGGAGCGCAATACGCTCTGCGCCGGACGCACCCATGGCATCCACGCTGAGCCGATGACCTTCGGCATGAAGTTTGGCTCTTGGGCATGGGAACTCAAGCGCGACCTTGATCGTCTTGAGGATGCTCGCAAGAACGTTGCCTTCGGTGCCATCTCCGGTGCCGTCGGCACCTACAGCTCCATCGAGCCGTTCGTCGAGGAGTACGTCTGTGAGCACCTGGGTCTGGTTCACGACCCGCTGTCCACGCAGGTCATCAGCCGCGATCACCACGCCTATCTTGCCGGCGTGCTTGCCACTACAGCGGCCACCTGCGAGCGCATCGCGACCGAGGTCCGCAACCTGCAGAAGACCGATACACTCGAGGCCGAGGAGCCCTTCCGCAAGGGCCAAAAGGGCAGCTCCGCCATGCCGCACAAGCGCAACCCCATCACCATGGAGAAGGTCTGCGGTCTGTCGCGCGCCGTGAAGTCCAACGCCCAGGTCGCCTTCGACAACGTCGCCCTGTGGCACGAGCGCGACATTTCGCACTCTTCCGCCGAGCGTGTCGCCCAGGCCGATAGCTTCATCGCGCTTGACCATATGTTCCAGTGCCTCATTCGCGTTATCGACGGCCTGCAGCTGTATCCGGCCCGCATGATGGCCAATCTCAACAAGACCCGCGGCCTCATCTTCTCCTCCAAGGTCCTGCTTGCCCTCGTCGATACGGGTATCACCCGCGAGGATGCGTACGCCATTGTGCAGGAGAACGCCATGGCCACCTGGCACGAGGTGCAGGATTGTGTCTCTGGCCCCACCTTTAAGGAGCGTCTCGAGGCCGATCCGCGCTGCACCGTCAGCCAGGAGAAGCTCGACGAGATTTTTGATCCGTGGGACTTCCTCACCCGCATCGATACGGTCTTCGATCGCCTGGAGCAGCTGAGCTTCGAGTAGGGTTAACCTAATTCGACCGCTTGCGGATGCATTTCAACCTTTGGCGCCTTGCCCGTCTTGGGCGAGGCGCTTTTTTTACTGTCGCATATGCGCCCGGGTAATAAAATGAACTCCGACTGCTGTTTCGATGAAAGGGGGCACGTGCCCAGACGCATCAAGCGGGCCACCATCGTCTCGTTTACGCTCATACTCCTTGTTGCCGTCTGTGCGGGCGCCCTGACGTATACCGTTCGAAGCAGTTCTTCCTCCTCGAATGAAGCCGATAGAGATCTCCCGGTGCTCAAAATCGGCGTTACGGATAACGACCCCTATGTGTATGTCGATACCACGGGCGATTACGCCGGTATCGATATCGACATCGCCCGCGAGGCCTGCAAGCGTGCGGGGCTCAAGCCACAGTTTGTCGATATTGACTGGAACGATCGCGACCGGCTGCTCAAAAACGGTGATATCGATTGCCTGTGGTGTGACTATTCTCCCTGTTATCGCGAGGATAAGTATTACTGGACCGAGCCGTATCTAACCGTGACGGTCTCGGTTGCCGCCAAGAAAACGAGTGGCATCAAGTCCTTGGCACATCTCGATGGAAGTAAGACCATTGCGGTGATTGCGGGTTCGGTGAGTGAACGCCGATTGCTTGCGGGGGATTTGGGGGTCTCGTCGGACGTTCAAATCAAATCATATGGCTCTGCCGAACTCTGCAAAGCCGCTCTAGTCAAAGGGTACGTTGACTGCTGGATGGCGGATGTCCAGTCGCTTGACCGACTCGTTGCTCAGTATCCCGGCGTTTACCGTGTGTTTGCCGACAATGTTATGACGGTTGACCTGGGCGTCGCGTTTGATGACAGCTATGAAGGATCGGTCGTAAAGGATCTCAATACCGCGCTGTTCGACATGGATCGAGATGGCACGATTGACCGTATTGTGGGCAATTACAAGACAGGAGCGACGACGGGCGGGCAAGGAGGAAATTCATGACAACTGATGAGCACCGCTTGAGTCGAAAGACTCTGAACGTCATAGCTGCCAGCGTTATTGTCAGCGCCGTCTTGTTAGGCCTGTTGTATACGGTTGGAACCCATCGCTGCCTCGAAAAAACGCTTGGGTTTGGCCAAGAAACCATGGTGTTTTTGGAGAACGCTTGCGAAAAATATGACCGCTACGAACAGGGGAGAAAAACCGAGGCGACGCACGATTTGCTCGCCGCGGTCGAATCGTTTGTGACGTTCCTGTCCTCTGATCGCGTTGAGGTTAACGACGATCTTATCGAGCAATTTGTCCATGCCGAGAACCTTTCGGGGCTGATGGTCATGGACTCCGATGGCCATATGGCTGCCCACTACGACATCGATGGTCGCGATCCGCTCATGTTGTGGCGAGATGAGTTGGCCTGTTCGCCGGTCGCATCGATGTATCAAGGTTCCAAAGTGACCTACTCAACTGTCGATGAGCGCCGTGGTGTCGTTTTTGCCGTCTGTGCTGTTCCGTATGGCGACGGCGTTGCCCTGGCATACCGCTCACTTGTTTCCGATACGGCGGACGACTATTCATATGCCATAGCCGACGTGCTTTCGAACAGTACCTTCCACCAGGGTCCCACGGTGCTTGTTATGGAGGATGCGGAGATTGTCTCATCCAACAGTGCCGATGCTGACGTGTCGCTCGCCCGACTCCTCACCAGCGTAGGAGTTGAGTGGAAAGACGACGGCCTGACGCGCATCGAATATCGAGGAGACGAATGGTATGCCGTGCGTGCGGCATATAAGGACTACCGCCTGTTTGCGCTATATCCCAAATCTGAGGTCATGTCTGACAGGATTTCATTTGTCGCCGTCGGCGTCTTGGTGTGTCTTGCGTTTTGGGTTGTGGTGCTGTTGGCTCGAAATATCGTTGACCACCGCAATTTGGTCGAAAAGGATAAACAGCTCGGCATTATCAATGCCATAAGCGCCATCTACGATTCGACCTTTCTTTTGCATCTCGACACCCTCGAGATCGAGGGGATCAATATGTCGCCGGCGATAGCGAAGATATTTGCCGAGCACAGCGAGGCATATGACTTTATGGACACGGTCTGCCGGGATATCGTGAGCCCCGAAAGCCGCGAAGCGGTTGTGGGACTCGTAGATATAAGTTCGCTTCGTGAACGTATGGAGGGCGTACCGTACTTGGCTGCCGAGGTGCGAGATTGTCGAGGCGCTTGGTACTCGCTACAGGTTGTCCCCCAGCATCGCGATGAGCAAGGCCGGCTGGAGTCGGTCGTCGTGGCGACGCACAACATATCGATGGTCAAGCATGCCGAGGAGCTGTCATATCAAGACAAACTGACGGGGCTTCGCAACCGCAACTATCTTGAATCGCGCGGAGATAGCCTGGTAAACGAGGACTTGCCCGTGAGCGTGATTATGTTGGACTGCAATTATCTCAAGCGGACCAACGACATCTATGGTCACGAGATGGGGGATGAACTGCTGCGACGGACGGCGTCCGTGCTGCGGCGGGTGGCTGGTGCGGATTATCTGCCGATGCGCCTTGGCGGCGACGAGTTTTTGCTGGTTTGCCCCCATACTGACAACGAGTCTGCGCTCGGGCTGGAACAGGATCTTCGTCTCGGTCTTGCCGCGGTAAGCGATGAGGCCCTGACGGTCAGCGCATCGATTGGCGTGGCGACCGTCGAGACGGCTGGAAATACGCTGGCCGATGTATATCGTGTCGCCGACCACAATATGTATCGGGAGAAGCGCACGGTCCACGCACAGGGTGCGGACTGCTAATCTTGCCCCCGCGAGTCCATGCATCGTAGGATGTTGAATCGGTGCTTGCGATAATAAGTCGGCCCAGGCGGGGATAATAGACGTCTGAAATTTCTTTCTGAGAGGGGATCTCAATGATTAGTTTTGACTACAAGCCGCAGGGTGTATGCTCTCGCAATATTCACCTCAATCTCTCTGACGATGGCAGCAAGGTGCTGGGCGTTGAGTTTACCGGCGGCTGTGACGGCAATCTCAAGGCAATCTCCAAGTTAGTCGAGGGTGCTCCTGCCGATCGCGTAATCGAGGTTCTCGCCGGTAATACCTGCGGTATGAAAAAGACCTCTTGCGCCGATCAGCTTACGCGCGCTATCGAGGCCGCTCGCGCCGAGATCGCCTAATGAGTATCGCCGACCAGATCAAGAACGGAATATCGCGCCGCGGCTTTGTGCTCGGAGGGGCTGCCGCGGGCGCTGCCACGGTGCTTGCCGGATGCTCAAAGAAAACGGGTACCAGCGATGACGCCGCTGGCGAGCCACAGGTTATCAAGGACGATTCGAAGATTGTCTCGATCACTGATGAGTACGAAGCTGTCGATATCGATCTTGAGCCCGCGGCCTCGTGGACGCTGCCGCTGGGCACGCTGCTGTACTACTGCGATGGCGACTACGCCGCCGCGATGATGGCGCCTGCTTCTGCCCTGCATGCCAATACGCTTGGTGTGCTCAACCTGGGCGATGGCTCGCTTACCACATTAATCGAGGATCCTATCGAGGGCACGGGATATGCTTTTTACGATGTCCGTGCCGGCGATGGCGTGTTTGCGTGGGTTGAGATGAACTTTGCCAACTCATCGTGGAAGCTCTACGCTCAAAATCTGTCGGGCGCTTCGCTCTCTGGCGACGTGGCTGAGCTCGATCGAGGTGGCAAGGACTATGATCCGCCCCTGTTTACGGCGTTCGGGTCATCGGTCATCTGGTATAAAATGCCTTCGGCAGGCGGCAATAAAACGAGTAGTGATTCGTTTTGCTATCGTCGCTCGCTTGATGAATCCAAGGCCGAGGTAGTTTGGAAATCGATGGGCCGTTTTGCATCGGCCCCGCGCGCGAGTGACGGCATTTTGACCATCTCGCCGCGTGTCCGCAACGACGAAGGCGTCTACTACGGCATAACGGCAATCGATCTGACCGATGGCAACAACACCAAACGTGCCCAGCTAGTCCTTCCCTCGTCAGTCTCGCCTTTCGAGGCCGTATATATGGGCGATACCTTCGTGTTTTCTATCGAGGCGACCTATAGTGGCGTGGGCAGCCTGGGCAACATGGGCACGTATATCGGTAATGAGGGAGGGCCATACCTCTTTCTGTCCCGCGAGCCGCTCGCATGTGCTGCCGGCAAGAAGAATAAATATCTCGTTAAGGTACAGGCATCGCATTTTCTCATCGACACCTCTGCCAAGACCTATGGCTCGCTGTTGTCGCCCGACCGCGCTTTGGAATATGGCGATTATCCAGCTACGGCGGGAAAATCGGACTCATTCCTTACGTACGCCACGGTGCGCAACAGCCAGGGTATACCCGAGACGGTCACCGCACGCCTATTCTCTCTTTAAGCTTAGAGGGGTTAAAAAGGCGCCAACAGGGGAATAAACGCGTTGTAATTGTGAGTACCGCCCGCCGAGCTGCCGCGTCATAGTGGCATCCGGCGGGCTCAGGTGCGTTAAAATGGGCTTGTTCTTAGCTGATTGAGACAGGGGGGCCGTGTTATGGCTTCAGATGCAAAAAAGATTCTGCTGGTCGAGGATGAGAAGGCAATCCGTGACGCCGTCGCTGCCTATCTCGAGCGCGAAGGCTACTGGGTTGTGGGTGTCGGCGACGGCCAGTCCGCGATCGAGGAGTTCGAGAAGCATCAGTTTGACCTGGTCGTGCTCGACCTTATGCTCCCCAAGATCCCCGGCGAGCGCGTTTGCCGCACCATTCGCGATACCTCGGATGTCCCCATCATCATGCTGACTGCCAAGGGCGAGATCGAGGACCGTATTATCGGTCTTGAGCTCGGCGCCGACGACTATCTGATTAAGCCGTTCTCGCCGCGCGAGCTTGTCGCGCGCGTACGCGCCTTGTTCCGCCGTGCCCATCAGGCCGACGAGCCAGCCGTCGAGGTACTCGACTTCGGCGATCTGGTCATCGATATCTCGGGCCACAAGATTTTGGTCGAGGGCAAGGAAGTCGACCTGACGGCTTCCGAGTTTAAGCTGCTCACCACGCTTGCCCGTCACCCCGGTCGCGTCTACAACCGCATGGAGCTGGTCGAGAAGGTGCTCGGCTACGACTTTGAGGGCTATGAGCGCACCATCGATAGCCACGTGAAGAACCTTCGCGCCAAGCTGGGCGATGATCCCAAGAAGCCCAAGTGGCTCTACACCGTCCACGGTGTCGGCTATCGCTTCGAGGCTCCGGCCAAGACCGATAAGTCGGACGAGAAATAGGGAAATCACATATGACACCTGCGCGCTTTGAAATCGGACAAAAGCACAAGCAGGAGAGCGAGGCGGGTTCCAAGGCTAGTTGGAACACGCCTCGTTCCGATTCACGGCCAACGATGAGCTATCCCTCGCGCATGGCACTTGCTTTTGCTCTGACATCGCTCATGACGGTATTGGTGCTGGTGGGCGTGGTCTCTGTTGTGTGGGGCACGGTCTTTTCGGATTACACGCGCTCCAATATCGTCGAGATCGCCAATTCTGCTGCCGAAAAGCTTGCGACGTCGTATGAGGAAAACGGCAACTGGACTGCGGGCGAGCTGCGCACGGTCGCGACATCGAGTTTGGTATCCGACGACCTGAGTATGCAGGTCGTCAACAAGAAGGGCGTTGTCGTCTATGACGACTCATGGCCTTCGGCAAGCGCGACCGCCGATGTGCGCGAGAGCGAATCGGCGTCGAGCAGCTCGAGCGGTAAAAAAGCATCGCATAGCCCGGTCTCGTCTGCTCCAACCGACTCCGATAGCGTTGCTAACGTCGAGATTGTAACGTCTTCCGGCGAACATGTCGGACAGGTAAAGCTGTGGGCCATCGGCTCCGACGCTCTGCTCACCAAGGCGGACTCTGCGTTTAGGGAGAAGACCTTTAACGCCATGGCCCTCGCCGCAGTTGTTGCAATCTGCATTTCGGTCGTTATCGGATCGCTCGTGTCGCGCATGCTCACCAAGCCGATTCATCGTATTACCAGTACCGCAAAGCAAATCCGTGACGGCGACCTGTCGGCTCGCACGGGACTGCGCGGTGATGACGAGATCGATCAGCTGGGTGAGACCTTCGATGAGATGGCCACTTCGCTCGAGAAGGATATGAAACACGAGAAGCGCCTGACCTCAGACGTTGCACACGAGCTTCGTACGCCGCTTATGGCCATGCTCGCAACGGTCGAGGCCATGCAGGATGGCGTGTATCCCACCGACGATGAGCATTTGGAGACCGTTGCTTCCGAGACGCGTCGCCTGGCTCGTCTGGTGCAGCAGATGCTCGATCTATCGCGCATGGAAAACAGCACGGCTCCGCTCAACCTTGAGCCGGTGGACATGGTTCCTTTCGTGCGTTCCATCGTCAATGCCCAGGAGCGCCTGTTTGTCGACCGCGATCTGCGCTTGCGCTTTGCTGACGAGACCCAAGGTCACGACGATGTCGTCGAAGCCGATCCCGACATGATCACACAATGCGTCATCAATCTCATGAGCAACGCCATGCGCTACACCCCCGAGGGCGGTTGGGTCGTGGTGTCGGTGCTCAGTGACCGCAAACACGTCAGCATCGCCGTTTCTGATACCGGCATCGGTATTGCCAAGGATGACTTGTCGCGCATCTTCGGCCGTTTTTGGCGCGCCGATGCCAGCCGTGCCCGTGAGGCGGGCGGTCTGGGCGTGGGCCTCGCCGTGACTAAACAGATCGTCGAGCGCCATCACGGCTACATATCCGTGGAGTCGGAGCTTGGAAAGGGTACGACTTTTACAATTCATCTGCCTCGCGAGCACACGGCGGACGCGGCATCTACTACAATGGAGCACTAGCTTTTCGCTATTCGGTGAAGGAGGGGTTTCGTCCCTGCCGCTCCGAGTTTGCGAAAACGTGCGGGAAAGAACCCGCATTACTGTCGTATTTTGGTAAGGAGTGACTCACGTGACAACGATGGAGCGTCGTCCGGATTCCCGTGGCAAGGTTCGTGATATCTACGATGCCGGTGAAAACCTGCTGATGGTCGCCACCGACCGCATTTCTGCGTTCGACTTCATTCTTCCCGACGAGATTCCGTTTAAGGGAGAGGTGCTCAACCGCATCTCGGCATTCTGGTTCGATAAGTTTGCCGACATCGTTCCCAACCACCTCGTTTCCATCGACCCGGCGGATTTCCCTGAGGAGTTTGCTGAGTATCGTGACTACCTCGCCGGCCGCGCCATGCTGGTTAAGAAGGCCCAGACGATTCCTATCGAGTGCATCGTCCGCGGCTATCTGACCGGTTCGGGCAAGAAGACCTACGACGAGAACGGCACCGTCTGCGGCATCCAGCTGCCTGAGGGCCTGACCGAGGCTTCCAAGCTTCCTGAGCCGCTGTTCACGCCGTCCACGAAGGCCGAGATCGGTGACCACGACGAGAACATCTCGTTCGAGCGTTGCTGCGAGATCGTGGGCGAGGACATCGCCACGCAGATTCGCGACCTTTCCCTCAAGATCTACAAGGCCGCTGCCGAGTACGCCGCGACTCGAGGCATCATCATCGCCGACACCAAGTTCGAGTTTGGTGTCATCGATGGCAAGGTCACGCTGATCGACGAGTGCCTCACGCCCGATTCCAGCCGTTTCTGGCCTGCTGCCAGCTACGAGGAGGGCAAGATCCAGCCCAGCTACGACAAACAATTCGTCCGCAATTGGCTCAAGGCCAACTGGGATATGACGGGGGAGACCCCGCACCTGCCCGCCGAGGTCATCGATGGCACGTCCGAGCGCTATCGCGAGGCCTTCCAGATCATCACGGGCTCCCAGTTCACAAGCATGAAGGAGAACGCATAAGTGAGTACCCGTAGCGCCACGAACAAGCGCACGCAATCCCACGAGGTTACCGGGGTTGCGCGCAAGTCCGCCGCATCTGCTAAGCCTGCCCGTCAGGCAGCGAGCTCTGTCCGCGTCGTGCCGGCTTCGTCTAAGGCACGCCGCAAAGAGCTCGAGAAGGGCGAGAACCTCGAGGGCCTCTCTAAAGAGGAGAAGCGCGCCCGCAAGGCTAAGCAGCGCGCCAAGGAGGACCGCATCTACACGGTGTCGAATATCCTTCTCAAGCAGGATGAGGACTACACCAAGCGCCGCCGTATTTGGTGGGCTGTGCTCGCTATCGGCATGGTGCTCGTCGTGGCAATCGGGGCTTCGCTCTACTTCGCTCCCGGCGGCACGGTGTCCAGTCCTGTTCAGATGGTCGGCATCGTTTTGTCCTATGTCATCATCCTGGGTGACTTTATCTACGACTTCGCTCGTATTCGTCCCTTGCGTAACATGTATCGCGCGCAGGCCGAGGGCATGTCCGAGAACAAGCTCAACGCTCTTATCGAGCGCGCAGCTGCCGAGGAGGACAAGAAGGACTCCAAGAAGAAGTAGCGTTTGCATTCATACTTATCGCTAAGATATAAGGCGCGTCGTTTTTGCGGCGCGCCTTTTTACTGTTCTATAGATAGATGGAGTGGCACATGATTCGAGCTGCCCTGACGGTCGAAGAGGCTCTGGAGGGCATGAAGGCCCTGGAGCCCAAGATTAAAAACTATGCGCGCCTGGTTGTCCGCAAGGGCGTAAACGTCAAACCCGGCCAGGAGGTTGTCGTTCAGTCTCCGGTCGAGTGCGCATCCTTTGCCCGCGTGGTGGTCGCGGAGGCTTATGAAGCCGGCGCTGGCCACGTGACGGTTATTTGGGCCGATGATGCCGTGACGAGGCTCACGTACGAGCATGTCGATAAAAGCTATTTTGAGCAGACGCCCGAGTGGAAGCGCTTGCAGTTGGATTCCCTGGCCCAGGACGGTGCCTGCTTTATCTTTATCGAGGGTGCGGACCCTGCGGCTCTCAAGGGTATCGATCCCGCAAAGCCCGCCGCGGCTTCCAAGGCAAGGAATACGCAGTGCAAGGTCTTCCGCCGTGGACTGGACTACAACATCAACCCGTGGTGCATCGCCGGCGCTCCGGTCGTGGCTTGGGCGCACGAGGTGTTCCCGGGAGACGCCGATGAGGTTGCAATCTATAAGCTGTGGAATGCGATTCTGCACACCGCTCGTGCCGATGGCCAGGACCCGGAGAGCGACTGGGAGCTTCATGACGCGGCGTTCGAAAAGAACCTGCGTTTCCTGAACGACAATCGTTTTGACCGCCTGCATTACACCGCGGAAAATGGAACCGATCTGACGATTGGCATGACGAAGGGTCACGAGTGGGCCGGCGGCAAGGGCAAGACGCCCGATGGGCACCCCTTCTTCCCCAACATTCCCACCGAGGAAGTCTTCACCTCGCCTGATCGTATGCGCGCCGACGGTATCGTGTACTCGGCCATGCCGCTCATTCACCACGGTAACAAGGTCGACGATTTTTGGATTAAGTTCGAGGCCGGCCGCGTAGTGGACTACGATGCCCGCGTGGGCAAGGCGACGCTTGCGAGCATTATTGACACCGACGATGGTGCCGCTCATCTGGGCGAGGTCGCGCTCATTTCCAAGAACACGCCGATCCGCGAAAGTGGCGTTCTGTTCTACGATACGCTCTATGACGAGAACGCCAGCTGCCACCTTGCGCTGGGTGTCGGCTTCCCCGAGTGCATCGAGGGCGGGTATGACATGTCCAAGGAGGAGCTCCTGGAGCATGGCGTTAACGTATCGAGCACGCATGTCGACTTTATGATCGGCACGGACGACATCGATATTACGGGCATTACGCCTGATGGACGTGAAGTTGTGATTTTCCAGAACGGCCAATGGAGTTGGGAATAGTCCCAGACCGTGGTACAATGCCACCCGCGGGCCGTTAGCTCAGCTGGCAGAGCAGGGGACTTTTAATCCCAAGGTCCAGGGTTCGAACCCCTGACGGCCCACCATAGAAAAGAAAAGCGACTGGCGGATGCCGGCCGCTTTTTTGTTGCCGGTACACGGGTTCGAACCCGTCGGGGCGCGGAGCTGAGTAAACGCGAGAGCGTTTGCCAGCGCAGCGCGCAAGGCGCGAAAGCGCCGCAGCGGCCGCCTGCGGAGCAGGCTGGACCACTGACGGCCCACCATAGAATAGAAAAGCGACTGGCGGATGCCGGCCGCTTTTTTGTTGCCGCGCCACGGGTTCGAACCCGAACTTCTCTATATATAACAACGCTTGGCGAACAAAACCTGCCTTTTACCGACGGGAAACAAATAGCTGATGCTTTTGGAGTAAAGTGGCGCTCCAGAGATGACCGATGCCTTAACACCTATAAACCAGCTGGTCATCGCCAATATCAGAAGCCAATGCTTCAGTTTTAACCTCAGTGATGCGACTGAGGGACCTATTCATTTGTGAACAAAATATGGAGTGCGCGATTCCCGCCCCCGGCGCCCCTCCGGTCTGGCAATATATCT
>NZ_QRLE01000034.1:0-12249 GCF_003473055.1 Collinsella sp. AM13-34
TACCCTAAGAGCAAACCACCCCTTTTAGGGGTGGTTTTGATTTTGGTTCGCGCCATGTGGGGGTGATGGCGACGTGCATTTTTGCGAGTATTCTGCAATCGAAGGCCCCTGCATACCGACCTCGGGCAAAAAATCGGGATTTCTCGATGTTTTCTACGAATGATGGGCGGGGTTATGGGTTGACAGCGTTTGATTTGCAGGGATATTTGCGCTCTTTGGCATTTATCGCGGCGCCCGAAGCCCTTGGTTATGTTGAATACTCCTAAAAATGCACGGCACTTAGAGGGGGACCTTCGCGAAAAAGGAAACCGCCCCGTCGAAGTATGCATTCGACAGGGCGGTTTATGCATTTGGCCGATTAAAGATGCGCTGTCAAACTACTAGAACTTGACGGTCGGGGCCTGGCGGGCTGCTTCGGCGGCCTCGAAGCCCTGGCGCTCCTTAAACTGGAAGATGCCGGCAAAGATGACAGCCGGGAACGTCTGAATGGCGTTGTTGTAGCTGAGCACGCAGTCGTTGTAGCTCTGGCGTGCATAGCTAATCTTGTTCTCGGTATCCTCGAGCGACGCCTGCAGCTGCGTAAAGTTGGTGTTTGCCTTAAGGTCGGGATAGGCCTCGGCTACGGCGAAGAGCTGGCGTAGCGCACCGGTCAGCACGTTGTCGGCCTCCATCTTGGCCTCGGGCGTGGTGGCCTTGACGGCGGTGTTACGCGCGCTGATCACGGCGGAGAGCGTCTCTTGCTCGTGCTTGGCGTAGCCCTTGACGGTCTCGACCAGGTTGGGGATCAGGTCGTTGCGGCGCTGCAGCTGCGTATCGATGTTCTGCCAGGCGTTATCGATGCGGTTACGCTTGGTGACCATGTTGTTGTAGATGCCGGCGATGGCGCAGACAATCACAATGACAACAACGATGCCGATGATGACGGTAATCATGATGTCTCCGTTTCGAGTGGCCGCGGCGGCATGCGCCAGCTGCCGTTGGTATAACGCTACTAGTATACCCGCAACGTTTTGCCGTGCCGAACTTTCCGGTAAGCGTTATGTTTTCGGCGGGGTCGGCACCGGGGTAAAACGCGCGAGGTACAGGTGTAAGATATGCGACAGATTGACGAGTGTTGTCTTTGCCCTGAGGATGGCGATACCAGTGGACCTTCGCATTAAGAAAACCTACCGTGCCCTGTTCGATGCTTTCACCGAGCTTCTCGAGGAGCATCGTTTTGAGGACCTGACGGTTGCCATGCTGTGCGACCGCGCCATGATTCGCCGCACGACGTTCTACAAGCACTTTCGCGACAAGAACGATTACTTTGCCTTTTATATCGATGAGCTCATGTCCGGCTTGCCGCAAAAACAGCCCGATGAGGCCGGCACAGTGTCTGCCGAGGACGTGCGCGCGCTTCGGCACGCGATTTTGGACGATGCCATGGACCTGATTCTGGCCCATGAGCAGCTCATGGACAACATTTTGGCGAGCAGCATGTCGGGAATGCTGACCAACGTTATTTGCGACCGCATTGCCCGCTCCATCCGCGAGCGTGTGATGAACGTGCTTGCCGAGGATGCCCTGGCCCCCGTGTCACTCGAGACGACGTCTGAGTTTGTCGCCGGCGGTATTATTCGACTTTTCACGATATGGTGGGAATCGGGCCACGATCTTGAGCGTCGACCCGAGATGGCCGACGTGGTCGATGCGCTGTTTGAGCGGACCATGACACCGGTGCATCACTAAAAGTGGCGGAGAGAGGGGGATTCGAACCCCCGGAACGCTCTCGCGCTCAACGGTTTTCAAGACCGCCGCATTCAACCGCTCTGCCATCTCTCCGTGAGTCGTAATGATAGCATCGTTTTGAATTTGCAACAGGGAAGGCGAACGATGACGATCACCGAAATCGACGAGAAGTTCATGCGCGAGGCGTTGGCGGAGGCGCGAGCCGCCGCGGCGGTGGGCGAGGTGCCCATCGGAGCCGTAGTGGTGCGCGACGGCGAGATCGTCGCGAGGGCGCATAATCGTCGCGAGCTTGACCAGGACCCTTCGGCGCATGCAGAGTTCGCGGCCCTGTGCACCGCTGCCCAGGCGCTTGGCCGCTGGCGCCTTTCCGACTGTACGGTCTATGTGACGTTGGAACCCTGCTGCATGTGTGCGGGGCTTATGGTCAATGCGCGCGTGGGGCGCTGCGTGTATGGCGCGAGCGACGCCAAGGCGGGTGCGTTGGGCTCGTTGTACGATCTCAATGCCGATTCGCGCCTAAACCATCGGTTTCATGTGACCGCCGGCGTGTTGGCGGATGAGTGTCGCGCGGTGCTGAGCAACTATTTTGCCGGTTTGCGCGGTGCGGATGGCGTCGGTTGCGGCTGCGGTGCAAACCTTGAGGCGCATGTTGCCCACGCCGAGGCCCTTGCTGACGGCGAGGATCTTGCCGGCGAGACGCTCGACTTTGGTCCCGTGCAGCGCCGGCCTCGCCGTGTGCTGCTGGCGATTGATTCCTTTAAGGGCAGCGTTTCGAGTGCGCAGGCAGAGGAGGTCGTTGCCGAAGGCGTGCGCCGCGTGTGGCCCGATGCCCAAGTAAGCGCGCTGCCGCTGGCGGATGGCGGTGAGGGAACGCTCGATGCCGTTGCCGCGTGCGGCGGTGAGATTGTGACCTGCGAGGTGGCAGGTCCCTTGGGCAAGTGCGTGGCTGCCCGGATGCTGGTGGACGGCGAGCACGAGTCGGCTGTCATTGAGATGGCCGAAGCCGCGGGCATCGGGTGCTCGCCGTGCACGGAGTCGGCGGCGTTGGCCGCTACGACCTATGGCGTGGGCGAGCTGATGCTTCGTGCGGTTCGCGCGGGGGCGAGGACCCTATATATGGGACTGGGCGGCAGCGCCACCAACGACGGTGGCGCCGGCATGCTGCAAGCGCTGGGCGCGCGTCTTGTCGATGACCGTGGCTGCAATATCGCGCTGGGGCTCACGGGCCTTGAACACGTGGCGAGTATCGATTTGGCACCGGCGCTTCGGGCACTGAATGGCGCGCGTGTCGTGGTGCTTTCCGATGTCGAGAATCCGCTCGTGGGGCGTCGCGGGGCGCTTGCGGTGTTTGGCGGGCAAAAGGGCCTGCCGACAGACGATGTCGAAGCGCTGGGCGGGTACGACGACTGGATGGTCGGTTACGGTCGCCTGCTCGATACGGCGATTGCCGAGGCACGGGCTCAGGGGTTACTGCGCGTGCCCGAGGGTGCGCGGACGTTTGGCTCGGTGCTCGGCGTGCCCGGCGCCGGTGCCGCTGGCGGTCTGGGCGCCGCGCTGCTAGCGCTCGGTGCAGAGCTACATTCGGGCGTGGAGACGGTGCTTGATCTGATTGGGTTTGACGAGCGCGTGCGGGATGTCGATCTGGTCATAACGGGCGAGGGCAATATGGACGAGCAATCCGCCGCCGGCAAAGCGCCGGTGGGTGTGGCCCGCCGTGCCAAGCGCTATGGCAAGCCGGTGGTCGCCGTCGTGGGCGGTCGCGCTGACAACCTGGATGCGGTGTATGGGCAGGGCATCGACCTTGTACTGCCGATCTGTCGCAAGCCCATGGACCTGGAGCAGGCACTCGACCCGCAAGAAGCCACAACTAACCTCATCTGCGCCGGCGAGGCGGTCGCTCGATCCTACGACCTCGGTCGCCTCTAAAACCAATCCCTCCCCAATAACTTGCGGTGAAATACGGAGTGTTTTTGCCTTTAAGGCGCCAATTCAGTCCGTATTCCACCGCAACTTCGTGAATGGCCATCCGAGGCTGGTCGCCTTGTGCTTTGGGTCGGACCGTCTGCCATGAAATGCGGTAATCTACTACGTTTAGCGGAACGCCCTCGACCATCCCGGAATTTGTGAAATTAAAACCGCAGGTAGAAAGCTTGCCGATTTTCGAAAAAGTCGGCTATGGTTGACCCCGCGGCCTAAACGTAGTAGATGGGCCCTTTCCGTGGCACAGCACCAGATCAGTCTTTTTGGGGCTAGAAAAACACCCGTAAAGGCATGTGAATCTGAACAATTCAATCCTGCGCCTTGTGGCGCTCGATGGTGCTGTCTAGGGATCGGAGGCTATGCACTTCAGGTGTTGACGCCGCCATTGATGTGCCATTAGTAGATTGCTCTTCGTTCAGTTGTTCGCCAATTAATCCTGCCAATTAATTATCATTTCGGGCGAAGACGTGGATTATCTCCATGATGGATCTCTTTGGGCATAATGTTGTCTTTAAACTGTCCTAATCAATAGATCGCTCTTGGGAAGAGAAGGCGACACCAGAGGGGGAGAAGGGAATTGGAGAGGAAAGTTTTCGGCGGGGGGGGGCAGAGAGTCGTCGCTCTCTGTCTTGCGCTGGTTCTCGGCTTCGGATGTTTATCCGTTGGCGCGACGGCCGGTGTCGCATATGCGGCCACGGAATCGCGGGCTGCGTATACTGCGGAGGAGTTTGAGATCACCCAGGACGGCGTGACCTATTCGTGCGAGACCACGGATAAGGGCACGGCGGAAATCACATGTATTGTTGCCGACGACAGTGTGACCGTGGTGAGTGTGCCCAGCTCCATCGAGCATGGTGGCCAGACCTACAAAGTCACCAAACTTTATTTCTCGTCTGGTATCGTGGCCGAGAATGTTGAGCAGCTGACGCTTCCCGACACGCTCGAAAACGTGCGCGGATGGTATTTCCGGAAGTTCGTAAAGGTCAAGGAGCTCCATATCCCTGGCTCCATCAAGAACTTCGGTTGCTCGCTGCAAAACGCTGGCTCGCTCGAAAAGCTCTATTTTGATGAGGGCGTCGAGGAGATTAGCGCCAACATGATGGTCAATGGCTGCAGCAGCCTTTCGGAGATCAATCTCCCCTCCACCCTCAAAATGATTTCGGGCTCGGGCGCCTTCGAGGGGGCTACGGCCCTCACAAGCATCGAGTTTCCAAAAGATGTCGCCTTCTCCGACACCATAACGGGCGTGTTCGAAGACTGCACGTCTCTGACAAGCGTGTCGTTGCCCGCTTCGGTTACCAAGATCCCCTCGCACATGTTTGACGGATGCACCTCTCTCACGTCCGTCACCGCGCTGAGCGAAATCGAGTCCATCGGGGATGGGGCGTTTCGGAATTGCTCGAGTTTAACCGGAATTGATTTCCCGGGCACATTGACGAGCATCGGATCCTCTGCTTTCCAGGGGTGTGCCAGCCTGGTGAGTGTGCCCAATCTAAGCAAGGTGACAAAGATGGGCTGGGGGGCTTTTTACGAGTGCAAAAATCTGCAGGCGTCCGTGGATCTGTCCTCGCTTCAGAACATTCCGGGCTATGCGTTTTGCTACACGCCAGTTAAGATCGCGGGGCTCTGCGACAGCCTGAAGAGCATTGGCGACTGGGCCTTTATCTGGAGCAATGTTGCCGTCCAGTTCCCCGAGACGCTCGAGAAAATTGGCAACTACGCCTTTTTTAGCGGTACGTTGCCGGAGCAGCTTTCCATTCCAGATTCCGTGACTTCCGTTGGCACGGCAGCCTTCTCGGGCGTAGATGGCGTGAAGGATGTGACGATCGGGCGCGGCCTCACCAAAATACCCCTGGACATGTTTGACGGCAGCACGGTTCAAAAGATCACGATCGAAAACAGCAGGGACGACATCACCGACTCGGAGAACCTCCCGTCCTCTGGCGTCGATATCGTCTACACGCGCGAGTCCATCGATGACGGCGTCGGCGATACCGTGAGCAATGACAGCACCAAGACCCTTCAGGAGCTGGTCAGCGAGGCCCCCAATGGCAAGGAGACCGTCATCAAGCTGGAAAAGCACGTGAGGCTCGGCTCCACGCTCACGATTCCTGCCAGGAAGATGATTAAGATCACGTCGGATGAGCCCTATACCATCTTGGCAAAGAAAAGCGGCTTCTCCGTACTGGTCAATGTTGCCGAGGGGGCATCCCTCGAGCTGTCGGGGAAAGTGTCCCTGAGTGGTCGCTACAACAAGGGCGCCATTATTTCTAGCAGGGGAGCGGTTGTGCTCTCTGACGAGGCCGTTGTGTGCGACGGCGCTGCGAACACCGTCAATACGGGTGTCATCGACGTGTCGGGAGACAAGGCTTCGCTTACCATGACGGGCGGCGTTATCGAGCAGTGCGAACTTAAGGACGCGTATTGCGGCGCTGTCCACGCGAAGGACGGCGCCCATGTTGTCATGAAGGGCGGCGTTATTCGTAAGAATCACGTGTCTTTCTCCACGGACGGCGATGGTAACTACCTTTCGTCTACCGGCATCATGCTGATGGGCGATGCCCACCTTGAGATGAGTAACGGCAGTATCGAGGATAACGCCGGCTATCAGGGCGGCGCGGTGGTCATGTACAGCGAGGCTCGTAACCAGAGAGCCTCCTTTGAGATGACCGGTGGTCAGCTTGTGCGCAACAGAGGCTATAAGCTTGGGAATCGAACTCCCTCCGGCGCAGTGCACGTCGAAGGGAATGCCGAGTTTACCCTCAAGGGCGGCAAGATCGAGGACAATATTGCGTATTCTGATGGCAAAGGCGGCGGAGTGTGCGTGGTCGATCGCGGCCTGCAGCAGGGTGGTAGGGACCGTACCGCTTTCACTATGAAAGGTGGCTCCGTATCGGGTAACTCCGCTTCCGCCGGCGGAGGTGTCTATACCTATTCAGATGACGTCATCCTCAGTGCGGGCGAGATCAAGGACAATGCTGCTCGGAATATGGGTGGCGGCGTATATAGCGAAGGCAACGAGTATCTCGTCTATAGCACGCTCCATATCGAAAACGCTCTCGTTGTTGATAACCATGCGAAAAAGCAGGGCGGCGGCATGTGGTTCTGCCCGACCGGAGATGCCAAGGTCTACGTCCAGAACGGTGGCCTGATCGCCAGGAACTCGGCCGATGAGGCGGGAGACGACCTCGTCTTCACCGGCTTCAAAGACGCCAAATACAAACTGACCTTGGCCAACCGCGCTCCGGGCGGCGGAAAGGTCAGCTGGTACAGAGACGGTGGGCTGTTTAACCCCGAAGGCACTTATGCGAAAACAAACACCGAAATCCCGCGATTCTCGCCCGGCGGTGGCAACGGCGAGCCCCTGTCCTTTACCGACGCCACGCCGAACGTCGCGCTTAAATCTGTGATGAGCGAGGATGTGTATAACCTCGGCCGCGGTCAGACGTCGCTGACGATCTCTGGCAATACGGCCGAACGGGGAGGCGGCATCGGCGCCAACGGCGGTGTCATCATCGGCAAGTCCGAGAACATCGACATTCCCATCAAAAAGGTCTGGGAGAACCCCAGGATTCCCCATCCTAATAAGGTCAAAGTAAATCTCAAGAACGGCGATACCGTCATCGATTCGATCACCTTGAGCGAGTCTGACGGCTGGGAGGGTGCCTTCTCCAATCTGCCGCAGCGTGAGGCTTCCGGCTCCGTGATCGCCTACACTGTGGCCGAGGACCCCGTCGAGGGCTACGGCTCGAAGGTCACCGGCGACGCCGAGCGCGGCTTCACCGTGACCAACACCTCCACGGCCAAGGTCTCGGTGCCCGTCGAGAAGAAGTGGGTCGGCCCGGCGGCCGCCAAGGCCACCGTGCGCCTGCTCGCCGACGGGAAGGACACCGGCGAGTCGGCCGAGCTGTCGAAGTCCAATAGCTGGAAGCACTCCTTCGAGGGCCTGGCCAAGTACTCCAGGTCCGGCTCCGTGATCGCCTACACCGTGGCCGAGGACCCCGTCGAGGGCTACAGCTCTAAGGTCACCGGCGACGCCAAGGACGGCTTCACCGTGACCAACACTGTGAAGACGGGCGAGCTCGACGTCTCCAAGACCGTCGTGGCGCGCGAGGGCCTGGCGGTCGACGCGGACAAGATATTTAAGTTTGTGGTTGAGGCCACCGATGCCATGGGCCGCAAAGTATCCGGCACCTACGGTGACGCGACGTTCGAGGACGGCAAGGCGACCCTCAAGCTCAAAGATGGCCAGACGGCGAGGGTCACGGGGCTGCCCGCGGGAACTGCCTACACGGTGACCGAACGTGCCGCCGAGGGCTACACGACCGCGGTGAACGGAGCCGAGGGATCCAGGGCCGATGGCTCCATCTCGGCTGACCAGGTCTCCTCCGTCGCCTTCACCAACACCTTCGACCCCGCTCCCGCTACGGCGTCCGTCCCCGAGCTCACCAAGGTGCTCGCGGGCGGCCGCAAGCTCGGCCTCCAGGAGGGGGAGTTCGCCTTTGAGCTCTCCCTCGCCGACGGCGCGGGCAATGTGCTCGAGGGCTACCCAATCGAGGCGAAGAATGACAAGGACGGCAAGGTTTCCTTTGGCGAGCTCAGCTTCACCAATCCGGGTGCCTACCACGCGACCGTGACCGAGAAGGCAAGCGGCGATGTCCTGATTGAGGGCGATGCGCATGCCTACACCTTCGACATCACGGTGACTCAGACCGGTGCCGGCCTTAAGGCCGAGATCTTCAACGAGCGGGGCAAGAAGACCTTCACCAACACCTTCACGCCGCACGACAACACCAAGACCGTCACCAAGGCGGACGCCTCGGGTGCCAAGGTCAATGTGGATGGCAGGCTGGTGGGCGTGGGCGATACCCTCACCTATACCATCGGCTGGGCCAATAACAGCGTCGATGACAGGGGCGCCGCGCAGGCGGCCGACGTGACGGTGACCGATGTCCTGCCCAAGGGCGTTGACTACGTCGAGGGCTCTGCCGACGGCGTCGCCTACGACGCCGCGACGCGCACTCTTACCTGGTCGCTCGGCGAGCAGGCTGCGGGCGCCACGGGCACGCTCAGCTTTGACGTGAAGGTCTCCGCCGAAGCCGCCGTGGTCGACGACATCTCCAACACCGCCACGGTCAAGGTGGGGGAGAACGAATCCCAGACCAACACGACCCACAACAGCGTGTCCCGCGAGGGCAGCATCACCGTCAAGAAGACGGTCGTCGGCGGCGACAGCCAGCGCGAGTTCGGCTTCACGGTCGCGCTGGCCGACAGGGACGGCGAGCCCGTCTCCGGCACCTTCGGCAAGGGCGAGGACGCCGTGACGTTTACGGACGGCAAGGCGACCTTCACGCTTAAGGACGGCGGGGAGAAGACCGTCGCCGGCCTGCCCGTGGGCGCGCGCTACGCCGTGACCGAGGATGCCGCCGAGGGCTACACGACTGCTGTTAACGGGGCTGACGGCTCCAAGGCCGAAGGCGCCGTGACCGAGGACGGCGCGACCGTCGCGTTCACCAACACGTACGGAACGGCTACCGAGGGCAGGGACGTCTCCACCGCGGGACTCTTCACCAAGACGCTCGAGGGCCGCGACTGGGCGGAGGGCGATAGCTTTCAGTTCGCGCTCACGGGCGAGGGCGGCGCTCCCATGCCCGATGGCTCTGCCGACGGCTCCAAGACCGTCAGTGTGACGGCCGCCGCCGGCACCAAGGCGGGCGATAGGGTCGCCTTCGGCTTCGGCCCCATCCGCTACATGCTCGACGACATCAAGGACGCCGAGTTTGCCGAGGTCGGCGGCAAGCGCGTGCGCGCCAAGACCTTCACCTACACGGTGCGCGAGGTCAGGCCCGATGACGGCTCCGCCATCGCCGGCGTGGCCTACGACGACCACGTCGCCACGATGACGGTGACCGTGACCGACGACGGCTCCGGCAACCTCACGGCCACGACGCCCGCGATCGCGCAGGCGAGCGGCGGCGACTTCGTCAACACCTACACGACCGAGCTCGACTACTCGGCCCGCGCGGGAGTGCGCCTGTCCAAGGCGCTTTCCGGCCGCGCCATGGAGGCGGGGCAGTTCGCCTTCACCGTGACCGCGGACGCTGAGACGGCCGCCAAGCTCGGCCTCAAGACCGACAAGGACGCCTACGCCGTGGCCGCGGCTGACGATGGGAAGGCCGACCTGGTCGACCTCATCGGCGCTGCTTCGGGCAGCGATGTGAAGTTCACCGACGCCGACGCGGACAAGACCTACCGCTTCACCGTCACCGAGACCAAGCTCGGCGGCGAGGGCTACGCCAACGACACCGCGCCGCGCACGGTGACCATCGCGCCCGCCTACGATGCCGCGACGGGCAAGCTTACGGTCACGACCACAGTTGCCAAGGACGGTGTCGAGGTCGCACGCAGCGAGGTCTCCACAGCGGATGGCGCCACGGCGGCGCCCGCGCCCGTGACGGTCGCGTTCGAGAACTCCTACGAGGCCACCGGAAAGCTCGGCGGCGAGGGCAACGTGGCAATTAATGCCACCAAGACGCTGACGGGCCGCGCCGCGAAGGCGGGCGAGTTCTCGTTCTCCGTCCGCAATGCCCAGGGTAATGTGGTCGCGACCGCGACCAACCAGGCCTCCGGCGACGGCGAGGCCGCGGGGCTCGCGTTCTCGCCCATCGCCTACACCACCGACTCGCTTAAGCAGATGGTGGCGGACGGTACCGCCACCAAGGCCGCCGATGGCTCCTGGGTCATTCCCTATACCGTTTCCGAGGACGGCACGGGCCGGCTGCCCGCGGGCGTGACGGCGGCCGTGTCGAGCTTCGGCATTACGGTCAAGGCGACCGATAACGGCAAGGGCGGGCTGGATGTGGTCGTGGTCTATCCCGAGGGATCCGACGGCACGCTGTCGTTTGTGAACGGCTATAGCGCCGGCGAGGCGACGGTCGACATCGCGGGCACCAAGACGCTGGCGCTCCGCCAGGCCGGACTCGGCCTCACGCAGGCCGACATCGCGGGCAGGTACACCTTTAAGATCGAGCCGCTGGACGGCGCGCCCGCACCGGTCGACGCCTCCGGCAAGACGGTGACCGAGGCGACCAACGACGCCGCCGGCAACGTCGAGCTGGGCCACGTCACGTTCAGGCAGCCGAGCGACCTCGATGGCGTCGAGATCGACGGCGACGGCCTGCGCACCAAGACGTTTGCCTACCGGGTGAGCGAGTCCGGTTCGGTCGACGGCGTGGTCAATGACCCGACGGCGACCAGGACCTTCATGGTCAGGGTGGTCGAGGACACCGCCGCGGGCACGCTCGCCGCGGAGGTCCTGCCCGCAGAGGGCACGCCCGAGGGCAGGGGTGCGTTCGAGTTCACCAACACCTACGGCGTGAACCCGACGCCGAGCTCCGTCACCGACCAGATCAAGGTGAGCAAGAAGCTCAAGGGCCGTGACCTGGCCGAGGGCGAGTTCGAGTTCCAGCTGGTCGAGCTTGTCGCCGACGGCAGCGAGAGCGTCGCGGCGACGGGCAAGAACGCCGCCGACGGCACGGTCGCGCTCAGCCCCGTTACCTACACCGCGCCCGGCGCGCACAGCTACGAGCTGCGCGAGGTCGCCGGCACGGCGGGCGGCGTGACATATGACAGGGCGACGTACCGCGTGCGCACGACGGTCACCGATGCCGGCAACGGCACGCTCGCCGTCAAACACGAGCTCATGGATGCCGAGGGCAATGCCGCGAACGACACCTCGGTGACCTTCACCAACGGCTACCAGGCCGCACCCGTCACCCTCAAGCTGGGCGCCGCCAAGGTGCTCAAGGGCGCCGAGCTCAAGGCGGGCCAGTTTGGCTTTGAGCTCAAGGGCCGGGACGGCAAGGTCATGTCGACCGCCAAGAATGCCGCCGACGGCAGCGTCGCGTTCGATGCGCTGACCTTCAAGCGGGCCGGCACCTACACCTTCACGGTGAGCGAGGTCGACGACGGCCAGGCGCACGTGACCTACGACAAGGCGGTGCACAAGGTCGTCGTCACGGTGAGCGACGAGGCGGCAGACGGCACCAAGACGGGCTACCTGTCGGCGAAGGTCTCCTACGAGGGCGACGCCAACATGCCGCCAATCTTCACCAACAGCTACGCCGAGGAGCCCGGGACCCCCGAGAACCCCGGCACGCCGGGCGGTGGCTCGGACGGCGGTTCAGATAACGGCTCCGGCAGCGGCGCTAGCGGCGACGGCTCCAAGGGCGGCATGCCCGACACCGGCGACCGCAGCTTGCCGGCGGCCGCGCTCGCGGTCATGGCCGGCACCGGCGCGCTGGCCGCCGCGGGCGGCGCGGTCCTGTACCGCAGGCGCCGCTAGCGATATGGACGAGTGGGGCGAATCCATCCGATGGGTTCGCCCCACTTGCCGTGGCGGACGGGAGCAGGTAAGATATACCGAGCGCCTAGCGCGTTCGATGGGTTCGGATGACGACATGTTCCGAATCTGGTCAGGTCCGGAAGGAAGCAGCCATAAGGAGCCTCTGTCGGGCATCCGAATCCATCGAGTGCGCAGGC
>NZ_QRLE01000035.1:0-11497 GCF_003473055.1 Collinsella sp. AM13-34
ATTTGCTCAATGTGTTCGGCTGAGATCGGAAATCAACCCTATCTAGCTGGATGCAGAAAATGCCGGGTTCCGGCTCTACAAGATTTAGCTTTCGATATTATGCAGATGCGAATTATTCAACTTTGCATAATCTTCGGGCGTGGCTTGCACTCCAGGACATGTATATCGACTGAGGTAGCGTGTCCGCCCCGCTTGCTGGCTTCGCGCCGTGGTACGATTTTTGAGTTTGAAAGTCCCGCCGTGCTCCGGCTGCCCTTGCAGCTCGGCGTGCGGCCGCACGTAAAGGAGCCATCATGGCCGGTATGAACATGCAGCAGATGATGAAGCAGGCCCGCAAGATGCAGGAGCAGCTTGCCGCCGCGCAGGAGAACCTCAAGTCCCAGACCGTCGACGCCTCTGCCGGCGGCGGCATGGTCAAGGTGACCGTCAACGGCGAGATGGAGCTCGTCAACCTCACCATCGATCCCGATGCGCTCGATCCCGAGGACGTCGATATGCTGCAGGACATGATCATGGCTGCTGTCAACGAGGCCGTTCGCGGCGTCAACGAGCTCGCCAACAAGCAGATGGGCGCCATCACTGGCGGCCTCAACATCCCGGGCATGCCGTTCTAAGACGCGCATATATATGAGTGCCAACCATAGCCTGCAAAAATTGCTCGATGAGCTGGGCCGCCTGCCGGGCATTGGCCCCAAGTCGGCTCAGCGCATCGCCTATTACCTGCTCGAGGCCGATGCCGAGGAGGCGCGTCGCCTGGCCGAGGCCATCCTGGAGGTTAAGCAGGAGGTTCACTTTTGCAGCCGCTGCTTTAACTACGCCACGGCCGACGAGTGCTCCATCTGCCAGGACCCGATGCGCGACACCACCCGTATCTGCGTGGTGGGCGAGCCGCGCGATGTCCAGGCGATTGAGCGCACGGGCAGCTACCATGGCCTGTACCATGTGCTGGGCGGCGTGATCAGCCCCATGGACAAGATCGGTCCCGAGCAGCTGCATATCCGCGAGCTGCTGGCGCGTCTGGGCCGCGAGGATATCCACGAGGTCATTATCGCCACCAACCCCAATATCGAGGGCGAGACCACGGCGAGCTATCTCGCTCGCACCATCAAGCCGCTGGGCGTTGAGGTATCGCGTCTTGCGAGCGGCCTTCCCGTGGGCGGCGACTTGGAGTATGCCGACGAGCTTACGCTTGGCCGCGCTATCGAGGCCCGCCGCGCGATCTAAGCGGCGTCAGCTTCGCGGCATGTCCCGTCGGCCTGCCGCACGGGGCACTCATAATTGGGCGCGCGTTCATTTATTTGTTGTGCAACAAACCTGCTTTTCATCCGCTTATCGCGTGGATGGGTCAACTCGCACCTCGTATTTGCCCATTCGTTGCGCAACCTTTTGGGTTCGCTGATACACTCAAACGTGGATATGAAAGAATGCGCCGCTTTTAAGCGGCGTGTTTTTGTTGGAGGAGAACGCATGCGGCCCGGGGGCACTCAGACAAAGCATGGCGCCGCGGTGCGCATGCGACGCCGGCTGGGCCTGGCGCCTCGGGCGTATGTGCTGCTGTCTTGCTCGCTCGTGCTGGTCATAGCCAGTGTTTCGGCTTATGGCGTGACGGTACCATCCATGGTGCAGGCGCATGCTGCGCGCGATCTGCATATTGGGCGCAAGGCCAAAAGCGACTTGGGAACGACAACTGGATATGCGTGGGCGAGCGTGGTCTCGCACGTTGTGTTCGGTGGCGACGATGCGGACAGTCCCGAAACATCGGACAACGAGATCACACTGGCAAACGGCAAGACCATCGTGCTCACCAACACCAAGGTCATCACGAAGCTTTCCAACAACAGCGTGGCATCTATCGTTAACAAGGCGGAGCAGCAGAAGGAACAGGGTACGCAGCAGGCGGGTAAACCCGGCGGCTCGGATGGGTCCGGTTCTGGCACCGGTTCGTCGGGCTCGGACGGCGGTTCCGGTTCGGGCTCCGCTTCTGGCGGCGGATCTTCGAGTGGTGGCTCGACGGACGGCGGTGCCGGCGGCGACGCGGGCTCGGGTGGCCTCTCAGCTGCCGAGGAGGAGAGTATCCACAGTTGGCTCGTGACCAAATACAACATGCTCGATGGCTATGTCGCCCGCGCCAATAGCGTGGTGTCGACCTATAACGCCACGGGCGACACCGGACCGTGCGACAGCCTGGTCAATGACATGTTTGTTATCCGTGCCGAGTTTGGCCGGCAGACGTTTCCTCCCCAGTCAAAGTGGTATCGACAATTCGCCAACCTTTGGGGCTGCTACACAAACCTGTGTCAATGGGTCGGACATTACGGCGACGATAACGTCGCGCTCAACAACTTCAATAACAATGTGGCGGCGATCGCTCTATGATGACCAATCTTGTTTCCGCCACAAGCCAATCGCTTGCCCACGATCCCATGGTGGGCCTGCGCCTGGCGCGCGTCGATGGGTTTGAGCCGGCCGTCGCCCTGGGCACGGACGAGCTTCCCGCCTACCTGCGCCGTTTTACGATGCTGTTTGCCGATGACGCCACCATGCGCCGCGGCGGTATCGGCCGCGTGACGCGTGCTGTCAACGCGCAGGGCGAGGCCGTGGCGCTCAAACAGCTCATCTTGCCGGCGCGCGATGAGTTCGACGACGATGCTGCTCACGAGGCGCTGGCCACCAAGTTCAAGGCGGCGTTTCGCGAGGAATATGAATGCCATCGTGCCCTTTCGGGCCTTAAGGGCTTTCCCCGCTTGTACGGGTGGGGCGAGGTCGACGGCGTGCCCGCGATTGTCATGGAGTGGGTCGAGGGCGAGACGCTCGCTCGCCTGCGCTCGCGCCTTGCCGTGGACGATGCCGGGCGTCTGTCGCCGCTCGTGGCGGCGCGCCTGGGTCGCGACCTGTTCGATCTGCTCTGCCGCATGAGCTTGGTAGGCGAGGGGTTCGTCCATCGCGATATCTCGCCCGCTAATATTATGGTGCGCACGGCGCGCCTGCCGCTCGACCGACAGCTTGCCGAAGGCACCTTCGACCTGTGCTTGATCGACTTTGGCTCGTCGCTGGCGCTCGAGCCCGCCTCTGCGGTGGCCGGCGCCGGCGGCAAGGCGTCGTTTACCGAGCGCTATGCCACGTTGCGCCGCGCGACGGTGGCTTACGCCCCGCCCGAGATGCTCACCGACGATATTCCCGACCTGCGCATGCTTCGCATGTCGCCGGCGATCGATGTCTATGCAGCGGCGAGTACGGTCTACGAGCTCATCGCCGGCGTCGCGCCGTATGAGGCGGCACCGGGCGCGTCGGGGACCTCGGGCTCGCGCAAGAAGACGCGTGATATCGCCAGTCCCTACCGTCTCAAGATGGATACGCTGCCCGACTATCCCGTCGGCGCCCACGCGCCCGGTTGCGACTTGACGCAGTTGCTGCGACGCGAGCCCGATGTGGCACTTGCCGCGGCCGAGCAAGCTCAGCAGCTGGGGCTCGATCCAAATTCCGAGGACTTGCGCGATGCACTGGCGTTTGTCGATGCGCAGCTGTCCGACGTGGTGATGGCCTGTCTGTCGTGTCACCAGGAAGATCGTCCCGAGCCGGCTGCAGTGGAGGCGGCGCTTTCGGCGTTTTGTGACCACTATGCGCAAAATGTCGCCCGCTCGCTTCGCGCCGAGCCGCTCATGCCGTGCCCGATGGAGGTATCGGGGCACACGGCCCGGCGCGCGGCGATGGTTGGTGCGACGGCGGTATGCGGCGTGCTTTGGGCTGTGGTCGTGGTATCAGCGGCGCTGTTGGCGTCGGGCGCCCATGTGACGCTCATCGTGGGACCGCTTATGTGGTCCGGGAAGCTGCCAGCCATTATCGCCGCGCTGGCGTTGGCGCTGCCGGGCATGGTGGGCATTGCCGCCGGAGCCTTGGCGCGCAATCGCCGCGCGGGGTTCCTGCAGGGCGTGTTGGCCCTTTCCGCCTGCGAGGTCCCGGCTCTGGCTGCACTCGCATGTACCGTGTTTTCCCAGCATGCCGTGGCGGATGGCCTGGTGGCCGCCATAATTGCAACCTATGCGCTCACGTGGTTTTTGCTGGCGATGGGGTTTGCCTTTGAGCTTCCCGTCGTGTCAGCGCGACGTGTGAAAATTCCCATGGCGACGCCGCTTGCCGGCGGAGCCGCGGCTGCCCGCGCCTTTGGCGGGCCGGCCGAAGTATCCGACACTATCTCTGCGACCAAGGAGGGCTAAGCCATGGCTTCTCAAGCCGAGCTCACCCCGTGCGGGGCAATGTTTGACATCTTTAAGCGCGCAGCGCACCTGAGCCATATCGAACTGTGCGGCCTGGTGCTCTCGAGCCGCTCGCTCGCCGACGGCCGTAGTCCGCAGAGCCGTGCCGCCGATCGCTCCTGGGTTTCGCGCTTTATCGTGCGCGCGCCGGTCGGCACGCTGCAGGAACGTTATTTTGCCGATTACGGCACCTCGGCCGCGCGCATTATGTCGCAGCTGGCCCTGCGCCGTCGCAATCCCATGGACGCCGCGGCCGTGACCAATATGGTGTGCGGCCCGGCTGGCGAGCCCATGGTGCGGGCACTCGAGGAATGCCATCAGGACACGAATCTCTATCGCAATGCGCTCGAGCGCCTGTCGCAGGCGGCTGAGCTCATGCCCGCCGAGCGCGCCGAGGCCATCCTGGTGCTGTTTGTCGCCGTGGGTTGCTCGGCAGATGTCCGCTCGTCGGTGACCTATGCCATCGACTACGCTCATGCGACCTGTGGCGGCGCCACGTCGACGCCGCGCTCGCTGAGCACATCTTCGGTCGCGGGCGAGCACGAGGCCGCGCCAGCGCATCCGTTGGGACTGTTGCGCGTGCAAAACGGCTACGTGGTGAGCGCCCCGCGCTGGATCCAGCCGAGTGAGGAAGGCGTCGAGGTCGGCGCGCTGGCAACGGGGGAGGGCGACATCACCGATGTCGGCGACGATGTCTCGGCCCGCCATGCCCATATCTGGTGCGACGATTCTGGCACATGGTTTGTCGAGGACCTGTCATCCACGAACGGCACCGTGGTGGTAAACGGGGCCACGAGCGTGTGTATTCAAGTAGAGCCCGGTCGCTCCGCCCAGCTCAACCCCGGCGACGAGCTCAAACTCGGCGAATCCACCACCTACGCCATCCTCCTTGGCGCCCTCTAGCCGGCAGTTAGGGACGTTCCTTTTCTGCCGGCACTCGGGGACACTCCTTGGCGTGCCAGAGCCAGTCGCCCGGGGATGGAGGGGCAATCTCGCCCCTTGGCGGTCACCCGGGGCAAACCTTTACCGCCCGCCTATATTTGCCGAAATTACACTTGACGGCGGGGTACAATAAACCCGCATGCGGATTTCCGTTGCGGGCGCTTCCCATCGCCGGGGCGTGCCCGGGAGCATCCGGCATGCGGCCTTTGCGGCGCTCGGTCATGTGCAAGACGGGTGGCTGGGCCTGTGGAGCGCGTGCAGCCCTCCTCGCCTCGGCATGCCTTCTCTCCACGCCATGTACCTGCTGCTGAGTCCGCCTGCCAGATGATTGGAAGCAACAACGAAAATCCCATCACGCCAACATCCCGGCGATCGCCGGGGCCTGTATACCTATATGAGAGGAGAGGGGTATATGGCGCGTAAGTTTAAGTCTATGGACGGCAACGAGGCGGCCGCATATGTTTCGTATGCGTACACCGAGGTAGCGGGAATTTATCCCATTACGCCGTCCAGCCCGATGGCCGACCATGTCGACCAGTGGGCGGCCCAGGGTCGCAAGAACATCTTCGGCACCCCGGTCAAGGTCGTCGAGATGGAGTCCGAGGCAGGTGCAGCCGGTACCGTTCACGGTTCGCTGGGCGCCGGTGCTCTGACCACCACCTACACGGCTTCTCAGGGCCTGCTCCTGATGATCCCGAACATGTACAAGATCGCGGGCGAGCAGCTCCCGGGCGTCTTCCACGTCTCCGCGCGTTGCGTCGCTTCCCACGCCCTGAACATCTTTGGCGATCACTCCGACGTCATGGCTTGCCGTCAGACCGGCTTCGCCATGCTCGCCGAGGGCAACGTCCAGGAGGTCATGGACCTCTCGCCGGTGGCTCACCTTGCCGCCATCGAGGGTAAGACCCCGTTCCTTAACTTCTTCGACGGCTTCCGCACCAGCCACGAGATCCAGAAGGTCGCCATGTGGGACTACAAGGATCTGGCCGAGATGTGCGACATGGACGCCGTCCAGGCTTTCCGCGATCACGCGCTCAACCCTGAGCACCCGCACACCCGCGGTAGCCACGAGAACGGCGACATCTTCTTCCAGAACCGCGAGGCCTGCAACAAGGTCTACGACGAGCTTCCCGCCGTCGTCGAGGGCTACATGAAGAAGATCAACGAGAAGCTCGGCACCGATTACGGCCTGTTCAACTACTACGGCGCTCCCGATGCTGATCGCGTCGTCGTGTGCATGGGCTCCTTCTGCGACGTGCTCGAGGAAGTCATCGACTACCTCAACGCTCACGGCGAGAAGGTCGGCCTGGTCAAGGTTCGCCTGTTCCGTCCGTTCTCCATCAAGCACTTTGTCGACGTTCTCCCCGAGACCGTCAAGAAGATTGCCGTTATGGACCGCACCAAGGAGCCGGGTTCCATCGGCGAGCCGCTCTACCAGGACGTCGTCTCCGCTCTCTACGAGGCCGGCAAGACGGGTATCAAGGTCGTCGGCGGCCGTTACGGCCTGGGCAGCAAGGACACGCCTCCCGCGTCCGCGTTCGCTGTCTTCGAGGAGCTCAAGAAGGACGAGCCCAAGCGCGAGTTCACCATCGGCATCGTCGATGACGTGACCAACCTGAGCCTGCCCGAGGCCGAGGATGCGCCCAACACCGCAGCCCCCGGCACCATCGAGTGCAAGTTCTGGGGTCTGGGTGGCGACGGTACCGTCGGCGCCAACAAGAACTCGATCAAGATCATCGGCGACCACACCGACAAGTACGTTCAGGCCTACTTCCAGTATGACTCCAAGAAGACCGGCGGCGTCACCGTCTCGCACCTGCGCTTTGGTGATTCCCCGATCCGCTCGCCGTACTACGTGACCAAGGCCGACTTTGTCGCTTGCCACAACCCCAGCTATATCGTCAAGGGCTTCAAGATGGTCCGCGACGTCAAGCCGGGCGGCACCTTCCTGGTCAACTGCCAGTGGAGCGACGAGGAGTTCGCCGAGCACATGCCCGCCGTGGCCAAGCGCTACATCGCGAACAACAACGTCAACGTCTACCTGATCGACGCTATCGACCTGGCGGCCAAGGTCGGCATGGGCAAGCGCACCAACACGGTGCTCCAGTCCGCCTTCTTCGCGCTGGCCAAGGTCCTGCCCGCCGAGGACGCCCTGCAGTACATGAAGGACGCGGCTACCAAGTCCTACATGAAGAAGGGCCAGGCTATCGTCGACGCCAACCACAAGGCCATCGATGCCGGCGCTACCGCCTTCCGTAAGTTCGAGGTTCCGGCCGACTGGGCAACCGCCGAGGATGCCACCCCCGTCGAGCTCTCCGAGGAGACCAAGTCCGCTATCGCCCAGCAGGTCAAGAACCTGCTCGAGCCCATCGATCGCATGGATGGCGATAGCCTGCCCGTTTCCGCCTTTGTCGATTGCGCCGACGGCCAGTTTGAGCTGGGCGCCTCCGCATATGAGAAGCGCGGCGTCGCCGTGGTCGTTCCTCACTGGGACGAGACCAAGTGCATCCAGTGCAACCAGTGCGCCTATGTGTGCCCGCATGCCACCATCCGTCCGTTCGCGATGACCGAGGACGAGGCTGCCGCCGCGCCCGAGGCTACCCGCACGCTCGACGCCATGGGCCCCAAGGCCAAGGGCATGAAGTTCACCATGGCCGTGTCCCCGCTCGACTGCATGGGCTGCACCAACTGCGTCAAGGTCTGCCCCAAGGGTGCCCTCGAGATGGTTCCCACCGAGCAGGAGATGGACCAGCAGCCCGTTTGGGACTACATGGTCGAGAACGTCTCCGAGAAGAAGGAGCTCATCGCGGCCAACGTTAAGGGCAGCCAGTTTAAGCAGCCCTACCTGGAGTTCTCTGGCTCCTGCGCCGGCTGTGCCGAGACCGCCTATGCACGTCTGGTGACCCAGGTCGCCGGCGACCGCATGTTCATCTCCAACGCCACCGGCTGCTCCTCCATTTGGGGCAACCCCGCTGCCACCGCTCCTTACTGCAAGGACAAGGACGGTCACGGCCCGGCGTGGAACAACTCCCTGTTCGAGGACAATGCCGAGCACGGTCTGGGCATGGCCGTGGGCTATGAGGCTGTTCAGCACAAGCTGATTGCCGCCACCCAGGAGATCATCGCCGCCGATGGTCCGTCCGACGAGCTCAAGGCTGCCGGCCAGGCTTGGATTGACTCTGTCAACGACGCCGAGGCCTCCAAGACCGCTGCCGCTGCCTACGTTGCCGAGCTCGAGAAGTGCGGCTGCGAGGCTTCCAAGGCAATCCTCGCCGACAAGGCTTACCTCACCAAGAAGTCCTTCTGGATCTTCGGCGGCGACGGTTGGGCCTACGACATCGGCTTCGGTGGCCTGGATCACGTCCTGGCTTCCGGCCACAATGTCAACGTCTTTGTCTTCGACACCGAGGTTTACTCCAACACCGGCGGTCAGGCCTCCAAGGCCTCGAACCTGGGCCAGGTTGCTCAGTTCGCCGCTGCCGGTAAGGTGACCAAGAAGAAGTCCCTGGCCGAGATTGCCATGAGCTACGGCTACGTCTACGTGGCGCAGGTCGCCATGGGCGCCAACCCGGCTCAGACCCTCAAGGCCATCCACGAGGCCGAGGCCTACGACGGCCCGTCCCTCATCATCGGCTACAGCCCCTGCGAGATGCACTCCATCAAGAAGGGCGGCATGCAGAACTGCCAGGCCGAGATGAAGAAGGCTGTCGAGTGCGGTTACTGGAACCTCTTCCGCTTCAACCCCGAGGCTGCTGCCGGCAAGAAGTTCTCGCTCGATTCCAAGGAGCCCGCGGGCGGTTATCAGGAGTTCCTGATGAACGAGGCCCGTTACGCTTCGCTGACGCGTTCCTTCCCCGAGCGCGCCGAGGAGCTCTTCAAGGAGAACGAGCAGGCCGCTATGGATCGCTACGCTCACCTGCTGAAGCTCAAGACGGTGTACAACGAGGCTTAGGTCTCCCACCGCAGGATCTGAGGGCTGACCTTCGCGGACGTCCTCGGACATGAAAGAACCCCCGCTGCGCACTACGTGCGGCGGGGGTTCTTTCGTCCTGCGGAGTGTCCGCGAAGGTCAGCCCTCAGATCCTGCTACGACTACGTCCTCAGATTGTGTGGGCTGATGAAGGACGTGGTTGGTGGGGTGCCTTGTCCCGGTCGCTGTTTCGCGGCTTTGGGCATAGAGGGGGACCTGGTTGCGGACCCAGATGGCCTAGAGGGATATGGGTGCAAACGAGAAATCGTTGTTGGGGTCGTCGTTTTCCATAAACTCATCGAGGCAGAATGTCATATAGATTGGAACGTACAGAACCTTGCCCTCTTTGCTGAGGTTCTCGTGGCTTAGCACAACGGCCTCGGGGATTTTGTACTCGCTCACGCTCATCAGACGGTCGAGGGCCGCATGGGCTCGAACCTTCTTGCCCGATTTGACCTCGATTGGGACAACGTGCCCGCGAGTGCCTTCGATCACAAAGTCAACTTCGCCGACCTCGCGTGTCTGGTAGTACCATGCATCAGTTCCAAGGGCGACAAGCTCCTGCGCGACCACGTTCTCATAGAGACCGCCGAGGTTGGGGGTTTTCATATCAAGGTAGACAGCGCGTGCCGTGCTGCCGGGATACCGTGATGCGAGCATGCCTGTATCAGACTCGTATAGTTTAAAGGCGGTCGCCTTCTCTGTCCTCTTAAGAGGACTTCGGGCCTCCGTCACCTGGGCGACCATCAAACCGACGCCCGCGTTCACCAGCCATAGGAAATCCTGCTCGTATTTTTGAAGGCGAGCCCCCTCGCCCAGGGATGAAACAACAAAGCGATGGGACTCCGCCTCAAGCTGAACGGGAATTTGTTCGAAAATCGCGCGAACGTTAAACGCTCGAGTCGATGCATATTTAGAGATATCACTTTTGTACTGATCGACCAGCTGAATTTGAAGCTCACGCGTCCTCACGAGTGAATAACCCGAATCGATATAGTTCTGTACGACCTCCGGCATGCCGCCGCAAACGATATAAGCTCTAAAGTTTTTGAGCATCACCTCATGAATATAGTTTTCGACGGGACGCCTCTCGACAAGGCAGCTGCGGATGTCTGCAAGCACATTCTCGCTGATGCTGTTTGCCCAACAAAACTCTTCAAAATCCATTGGCCGCATAACAATGTGCTCGACATACCCCACCGGGAAAGAAGAGATCCCCTTAAACTCAGTCCCAAGCATAGACCCCGAGAAGACATAGCTAAAGCGCCCGTCCTCGACCAACGCCTTCATGAGCGTGACGATCTGCGGATACTCCTGTATTTCATCGACAAAGATAAGCGTATCTCCCTCAACAAGCGGTGCATCCGCAAGAAGGGCCACGCGGTTGATAAAGTCAACGGCGTTCTTAGCGCCAATGAGCACATCTCTTGCCTCGGCATCGAGCAGCAAATTGGCCTCAAAATACGACGCGTAGTTGTCTTTACCAAACGCTCGAATCGCATAGCTCTTGCCAATCTGACGCGCACCAGTAACAAGCAACGCTTTATTGGAGTTGTTCTTCCAGCTCAAAAGCCTGTCAGTGACCTTACGGCGTAGCATAAAACCCCTCAATGACAAAAATTGGCAAATAGATTTGCCCCTCATCATACAAAAATTGGCAGATAGGAATGACCCAAATCATACAAAAATTGGCAGATAGCAAAGATTCGCTTAGGTCCCAGAGCCATCGAGCCGGCGCGGTGCCATGCAAAAAGACTGGGGACGCCGCTGATGTTCTCGATTGCCTGGGCGCGCAGGAGCGAGAGGGCGTCGACGGCGTTCATGCAGTACCCGACGGTAAAGTTCCATACTGCGAACTCACAATCGCTTGCCGCAAAGTGAAGCGCGTTCGGCTATCCCTTTTGTTGGATGAAAAGCCCCGTGTTATTGCAGGGGTGCATACTTGTCTTGCAAGTGCATAGAATCTCGTATAGTGCGAGTAAATAATTGCAGTGTCCGTTATGTGTTTAGCAAAGATATAGTTTGCATAATCTGGCCCAATCACTGCTCTAATTAAATAAAGTCGCACGTAGATGACGTAAACATGTGTGAGCTGGGCTTCTTTACGCTGAGCGGGTAAAAACGACCGTTCACCGTTAAACTATTTTCAAAATGAATAAAATGAGCGATAAAGAGAATATAAACCTTAATAAACTCGCGTATTGCACGGACGCGGGTTATTAATGGGTTGTAGGCCTTTTACAGAAAGGATTCCAGCAATGTCTAAGCCTCTTGGCAAGCCCGATCGTATTGTCGTCGCCCTCGGCGGCAACGCCCTCGGCAACAACCCCGT
>NZ_QRLE01000036.1:0-10517 GCF_003473055.1 Collinsella sp. AM13-34
GCTGGGGTAGAGGTGGTAGAAGCCGTCGAAAAGGCTCTTGAAGCCAAAGGCTTGCTGCCAGTCCGCCATTCCTGCGCGCGCCATGCCCGCGCGGTTGTAATGGTTGAACCCGGCGGCGCTCGACATGCCCGAGCCGATGCCGACGATGATGGCGTCGGCATCGTCGATAAGGCTTCGAAGCCTACGCGCTTCTCTTTCTAGGGGTGGCATCGGGCGATCTCCTCGAAAGCCGGGGCCATATCGCCGTCAACGAGAATCGTCTCGCACGAAGCGTCGGGCGCCATGGCCTGGCCGTAGTTGAACACGATGTAGGTGGCGTGCTCGCAGGCGTTCGCGATCTGGGCGAGCATGCGCTTTATGACGCCGTTGTGCAGTCCCACGCCAAGTTCGAGGATGGCGACCCTGCCGTTGCGATGGGCTTGCACAAGACGCGCGAGCTCGTCGAGCTGGGTCATGGCGAGGGTGTCTGGATGGGCGAGGCGCCGCTCGTCAACCGACGTGCGCGTGCTCCCCTCAGTCTCGAGCACGCGCTCCTCGTCGAACCCGGCGCGCGCGAAGTGCCCGTCGATGTTGCATGTGACCACGAAGGTGTCGGCGTGCTCCGTAAGACGCCGCAGCCCGTTCATGAGCGAGCCGGGCTCATATTCGAGATACTCCTTTTGATGGAACCGCTCGGCCCATCGGCGTCGCACGCTGGCATCCGGGGAAGCGAGCCCCTGCAGTATGCAGCCGATGCCGTCTGCCTGGGCGAGGTCCCCGTACGCCTCTTGGAAATGAGCATCGGCGCAGAAAAGGTTGAGCCCCTCTGCCATGTCCAGTCCGTTGCTAGCGCCGATGATGACAAGATCCGCTTCGGCTAGCGCCCTGCCTATGCGAACTGCTTTCGCCGTCTCCATGCGCTACCTCCTCAGCGTCTTGCGCACGTCGGCAAGCACGTCGGCGATGTCGGCGCGAACGGCGAGCCCCCGATCCTCGATCGCGCGGGGGAGAAACTGCGTCTTGTTGTTTACGGCGATGTAGCTGGCCTGCGGTAACTGCGCCGTGAGGGCCCAGAACGGCTCCTGGATAAACGCGGGCGTCATGCGGCCCACACCCAGCTCGAGGAAGAGGATCCTCTGCCGTGCGTGCGCGTCGAGCCATTCGGACACCTTGCGGTACTGCTCCTCGTAGAGTTCGCCCTGCAGGAAGTTGCCGTAGCCGCGAACCCAGGGGAACGCCTCTGCCCCGCAGTGCGGGCAGCGCGGCACGAGCTCTGTCGGAACCTCAAGGCCGTCTCCCATGGCCTCTACCATGTTGGAGACCGGCTCGACCGCATCCCACACCGCGTCGGTGCAACAGCGGGAGCACTGAAAGAAGCGGTGGTCGCCTTGGATCTCTGCCACTTTCTCCCAGGGATAGAGCTTCACAAACTGCGTGTCCTGGTTGGTGGTGAGCACGAAGAAATCCTTCTCGGCGAGAATGGCGTCGAGGTCCTTGTAGGGCTTGCGCAGCGGGGCGTTGAGCGTGGTGTCGAGGAAGGTGGCGAGGTATCCCCAGCGCGCCTCGGCGGTGGGCCAGCGGTAGAACGACCCCTCGAAAGCGCCCTTGAAACCGTAACGCTCGGCGAATTTGCCGAAATGCTTGCGATAGGTCGCGTTGTCCTCGTAGTAGAAGTCGCCGCCGCCCGCCGCGGAGAGCCCGGAGGCCCCGCCCACCAGCACGCAATCGGCTTCTTCGATCATACGGGCGAAGTCCTCGATTTGCTGGTCGTAGGGCTCGGGCTCGCGGTCACTCAGCTCATAGGGCGTGCTGCCGCTGCGGTAGGCGGCATGAAGGGAAAACGATCGGTTGGTGAGCTCGATAACGAGCTGCTCGTACAGGGTCACTGGATACCTTCTTTCAGCTATTATAAACAGGTGTCTATAAAAAGTATCCATGTCGATTTGCTTAAGAGCAATGAACAGCTTCGGCCTGTTGTCGATAAACGAGCGTTTGCCGGGCATTGTCGAGCGTTGCAATTGGAGGGGTAATGGAAGCGGGGAAGATCGATCGTCGCCGACGTTATACACTCTCGGTCATACGGGAGGCGTTCTTCGCGCTGCTGGCCGAGGTCGGCTTCGCGAAGATGACGGTAGCGGATATCTGCCGCCGTGCCGATATCAACCGTGGCACGTTCTATCTGCACTACGAGGACAAGTTCGCCCTGCTCGACGCGCTTATCGACGAGGCCTTGGCGGCGGTGCCGCCGCTCGAGGGAACGGAGGCGGGTGCCCTCTGCCAGCGTCCGCCGGCAAACGATGACTATTATCTGCTCTACTCGGATGACGACGCGTACGCCCGGGTGGCACAGCGCGTCGTCGAGCGCGGCGCCGAGCAGATGGTTCCCTCGATCATGGAGGAGACTGGGCTTTCGCGCGAGGACGCCTATCTGCTCTTCGTCCACAACGTCCAGGGAAATCTCGCGGTCAACCGCCTACTTGGTTGGAGGCGGGGACCCGAGTTCGCTCACGCCCAGGAGCTGCTCAGTGCCTATTCCGAAGGAGGCATGCGGGCGGTATCGGCTCGCCACGATCCCCGTAGTTGATCTTGACAGCGTGCCATTTCAGGCAGGCGACGTTGCTATGGCCCCTCTTTGGTTTTCGATGTTGTATAAGGCAATCGCAATCGCCTTGAGCTTCTTTAGGGAACTTGAGCAAGAGATATGGCCTGCTGGCGATTGATTAACCCCATTTGTTTTGGTTACAAGAAAAAATGCTGCGCGCCTGCAGCATGAAGGAGAGGGAATCCTATGAATATCGTTGTATTGAGCGGCAGCCCGCGTAAGGGCGCCAATACCGATACCATGGTCGAGGCGTTTGCCGAGACCGCGCGTGAGGGCGGCCATACGGTCGAGGTCATCCGCGTTGCCAGCAAGAAGATCGCCGGCTGCTTGGGATGCCAGTACTGCTTCGCCCATGAGGGCGTCTGCGTGCAGAAGGATGACATGGCCAACGTGATTGAGTCGCTGAAAGACACCGACATGGTTGTCTTCGCTTCGCCTATCTACTGGTTTGACATCACTGCGCAGGAAAAGACCGCCATCGACCGCCTGTACGCCTTCGGTGCCACGGGTTTCCCGTTCACCAAGACGGCCCTTTTGCTCGATAGCCACAGCGAGGGTGTCTATGATGCGGCGATCGCTATGTACAAGTCAACCTGCGCGTACTGCAAGTGGGAGGACCAGGGCATTGTCACGATTGGCGGCATGACCGAGCGCGACAGCATGGCATCGTCGCCCAAGTTGAAAGAGGTGCGAGAGCTCGCTCGCAAGCTCGCCTAAGGACAAGAAGAACGCATGGCAATCAGCGTTGGTGGAAATGCTTGCTATCCTTACCAAGAGATAGGGGTGTATTCCCTCAAGTGCCGTATAGAACATTTTTAAACGCAGAAAAATAACTGAAAACAAATTAATCCGCGTTAAAATATTGTCAAACAGAAGTTCATGAGGGAAGGTTGCGCATGCGTCGCAAGGCAGACGAGCTCCTTAGGGAATGGCGAGACAGAGCCGATAGAAAACCTTTGCTGGTCAAAGGCGTGCGCCAGTGTGGCAAGACCTATTTGCTCAGAACGTACGCCCAGGATCTTTTCGAATCGGTTGTCTACGTTAATCTTGAGAACGACCGGTCGGCGCGAGCGGATTTTTCGGGCGGTCTTGACCCTCATTCGATTGTACGCGCGATCGAGGCTCGTACGGGACAGCGTATCGTGCCTGGCAAAACCTTACTGTTCATTGATGAGATCCAGGTATGCGAGGAAGCGCTCACTTCCCTTAAATACTTTTGCGAAGATGCTCCCGAGTATTACGTTGCGGCTGCTGGGTCGCTTCTTGGGGTTGCCATTAACCATCAGTCGTATTCGTTCCCCGTCGGAAAGACCGACTTGATTGAGATGGCTCCACTCGATTTCGAGGAGTTTCTCTGGGCGATGGGGCACGATCAGCTGGTCGACGAGATACGCTCATCATTCGAGTTTATGGGTCCTCTTGCGCCAAGCCTTCATGAAAAGGCGCTTGGGCTCTATCGGCAGTATCTTGTTGTTGGCGGAATGCCCGAGGCGGTCCAAACGTACATCGATGATCAGTCAATCATTGATGTGGCCGAAAAGCATCGGATTATTCTCGACGGATACTCCGCCGACACTAATAAATATGCTGATGAGCGCTTGAGCGCAAAGACGCGTGCGTGCTTCGATTCCATTCCACAGCAGCTTGCCAAAGAGAATCGTAAATTTCAATACAAGGTAGTGCGAGCGGGGGGCAATGCGTCTCTCTTTGGAGATGCTCTCGACTGGCTTGTATTGTCGGGTACGGTGGCGCGCTGCAGCCTAGTCGGGCAGATCGAAAGCCCTTTAGAGGCCTTCGTTAACCCTTCTGCTTTTAAAATCTATCAGGCGGATACAGGGCTGCTCGTCTCCAAGGCCGGTGCTCAACGCGCCGATATTCTTGCCGGCATCGGCGGCACATTCATGGGTGCACTTACCGAAAACTACGTCGCCCAACAGCTTTCAGCCATGGGCTATCCGCTGTATTATTGGGCGCGAGATAATCGTGCGGAAATCGACTTTGTAGTAGAGAAGCAGGGATGCTTGTCTGCGATTGAAGTCAAGGCGGGAGAGAACACAAGATCTCGAAGCCTGTCCTCACTTAAAAAGACCCATCCGGGCGTGCGCCTTATCAGGCTATCGACTAAGCCCTTTGGAATGAATGATGGGCTTATGTCTGTTCCACTTTATGCGGCATTTTGTCTATAGGGATGATGCTGCTGTAATGCATGGGGACTGGGGCGCAGCATTTACTGCGCCCCAGTCCCCGCCGTTTTGAGAGCTTATGGCGGTTCTGCCGTCGTCCTAGTCAAACAAACTCGGCATGTCGTTCTCTTTCATGAGGGCACCGGCGGAGGGCAGGCTCTGCGCGGTGAACTTTTCGGCCGAGACGCCAGCGCCAAGGATGTCCTCGGTTGTGCCGACAGTGGTGACCGAGCGGCCCTTCTTGGCGGTAAAGGCCTGGACGCCCTGCGTGTTGGTGGTCGTCTTGGTCTTGAGCAGCGACGTGTTGAAGTTCATCAGGCGGTAGTCGCTCGAGACCAGCGCGAGGTCGCGGTCTTCCTTGAGCACCTGCGCATACAGCAGCTTGCTGCCGCCGTAGATGGCGTTCTTGAGGCGCTTGCGGTTGGTCTTGGTGACGTATCCAGAAAGCGCGACGCGCACCACGCGGCCGTTCTCAAAGACGAACAGCACATCGGCCTTGTAATCCTCGGGGTCGATGACCCAGATGACGCTCTCGTCGGGTTCCATCTCAAGATCGGTCGGCAGGTACGAGCCCAGCTGGGCCGACTTGGTGTCCTCAAACGCCGCAACCTTGCACTTGTACACCTGGCTCTTATTGGTAAAGACCAGCAGCTCGTGGGTGTTGGAGGACGGGAACTCGATAAAGGGTTTGTCGCCGTCCTTGTACTTGAGCGTGGTCGCCTTCTTGAGCACGCGGTCCGTCATCTTCTTGAGGTAGCCATCGCGCGAAAGCATGATGGTAACCGGGTACTCCTCGACCTCGGGCTCCAAGCTTACCTCGATAACCTCATGGGGCTCGATCCTGCCCGTGCGGCGCGGCATCACGTACTTCTTGTTAACCGCGGCCAGCTCGTCGCTGATGACCTTCTTGATGTTCTCTTCGCTGGAGAGGATCTCCTCGAGTTCGGCGATCTCACCCTCGAGCTTAGCGATGTCCTTGGTGCGGTTGAGGATGTACTCCTCGTTGATGTTGCGGAGCTTGAGCTCGGCGACAAACTCGGCCTGGGTCTCGTCGATGTCGAAACCCTTCATAAGGTTGGGTACAACCTCTGCCTCGAGCTTAGTGCCGCGGATGATGGCGATGGCCTTGTCGATGTCGAGCAGAATTGCCTCAAGGCCGTGCAGCAGGTGCAGGCGCTCGGACTTTTTGCCCAGGTCAAAGTTAATGCGGCGACGCGTGGACTGAATGCGCCATGCGACCCACTCGTGCAGGATCTGACGCACGCCCATAACGCGGGGATAGCCGTCGACCAGTACGTTGAAGTTGCACGAGAATGAATCCTGCAGCGTGGTCGAGCGATAGAGCTTGGCCATGAGCTTGTCGGGGTCGACACCGCGCTTAAGGTCGATGGCGATACGCAGACCCGAAAGGTCGGTTTCATCGCGGATGTCAGCGATCTCTTTGACCTTGCCCTCCTTGGAGAGCTTGACGATGCGCTCGATGATGACATCGGTCTTGGTGGTGTAGGGAATCTCGTACACCTCGATGATGCGCTCTTCGGGAATCCAGCGCCAGCGGGAGCGAATCTGGAAGCTGCCAAGACCGGTCTCGATGATCTTCTCCATCTCCTCGCGGCGGTAGATAATCTCGCCGCCGGTCGAGAAATCGGGCATGGGCATGTACTCGAGCAGGTCGCAGTCGGGGTCCTTCAGGTAGTGCATCGTGGCGGTGCAGACCTCGTTGAGGTTGAAACCGCAGATGTCGGACGCCATGGCGACGCCGATGCCCTTATTGGCCGAGACAAGGATGTTGGGGAACGTGGTGGGCAGCAGACGCGGCTCCTTCAGGGCACCGTCGTAGCTGTCGACGAAGTCGACCGGGTCCTTGTCGATGTCCTTGAAGATCTCGGCGCTGATGGGGGAGAGCTTGGCCTCGGTGTAACGCGAGGCGGCGTAGCTCAGGTCGCCCGAATAGTACTTGCCAAAGTTGCCCTTCGACTCCACGAAGGGGGCAAGCAGCGCTTCGTTACCCGTCGCCAGGCGCACCATCGTCTCGTAGATCGCGGCGTCGCCGTGCGGGTTGAGCTTCATGGTCTGACCCACGATGTTGGCGCTCTTCTGGCGCTCGCCCTTGAGCAGACCCATCTTGTACATAGTGTAGAGCAGCTTGCGATGCGAGGGCTTAAAGCCGTCGATCTCGGGGAATGCACGCGAGACGTTGACGCTCATGGCGTAGGGCATGTAGTTGACCTCGAGCGTCTGCGTGATTGGCTGATCGGTGACCTCGGAGTGCAGGCCGATGACGTTCTCGGCGTTGACCTGCTTTTTCTTTGGCTGGTTCTTCGTCTTCTTCTTTGCCACGATTTCCTCTTGAACTTCTTATGGGCCGTCGTTATCGATTTGCTGCTATTGCAGGTCCAGCTGGTCCAGGTATTCCTTGCCGTGCTCGGAGATATGGCGCTTACGGCCCGCCTCGTCGTTGCCCAGCAACAGGTTGAACATGGTTTCCATCTTGGTGACGTCCTCGGGCTCCACCTTAATCAGGCGACGCGTCTCGGGGTTCATGGTGGTGAGCCACATCATGTCCGGATCGTTCTCACCAAGACCCTTGGAGCGGTTGATGGAGCACTTCTGGTCGCCGATCTCCTTGAGGATGCCGTTCTTCTCGAGCTCGGTGTAGGCAAAGTAGGTCTTCTCTTTGCAGTTGATCTCGTAGAGCGGCGACTCGGCGATATACACGTAGCCTTCGTCGATAAGTGTGGGCACCAGACGGTAGAGCATGGTGAGCACGAGCGTGCGAATGTGATAGCCGTCGACGTCGGCGTCCGTACAGATGATGACTTTGTTCCAGTTGAGGTTGTCCAGGTCAAAGGCACCGAGGTTCTTGATGCGCTTGTCCTTGATCTCTACGCCGCAGCCCAGTACGCGCATGAGGTCCATGATGATGTCGGACTTAAAGATGCGCGGGTAGTCCTCCTTCAGGCAGTTGAGGATCTTGCCTCGGACGGGCATAACGCCTTGGAACTCGGCATCGCGCGAGGTGCGAATGGCGCCTGCTGCCGAGTCGCCCTCTACGATGTAGATCTCGCGACGGTTTTTGTCCTTGGAGCGGCAGTCGATGAACTTCTGCACGCGGTTGGCCATGTCGGTCTTCTGCTGCAGGTTGGTCTTAATGCTCTGGCGAGTCTTTTCGGCGTTCTCGCGCGAGCGCTTGTTGATGAGCACCTGCTCCACGATCTTGTTGGCAGCGTCTTTGTTCTCGATCAAGTAGGTCGAGAGGCGCTCCTTAAAGAAGGCGGTCATGGCCTGCTGGATAAAGCGGTTATTGATAGCCTTCTTGGTCTGGTTTTCGTAGGACGTCTGGGTGGAGAAGCAGTTGGTCACCAGTACCAGGCAGTCCTGGACGTCTTGCCACTTAATGCCGGTCTCGTTTTTGTTGTACTTGCCCTGTTGCTTAATATAGGCATCGATGGCGCTGGTCAGAGCGCTGCGCGCGGCCTTCTCGGGCGAGCCGCCGTTCTCGAGCCACGATGAGTTGTGGTAATACTCCTGCATCATGAAGGTGCGCGAGAAGCACATGCACGCGGTGATCTTTACGTTGTAGTCGGGCAGGTCCTCGCGATCGCGACCGCGGCGGTCGGCCTCGATAAAGAAGGGTTCGGTAAGGTAGTCGGTACCGACCTTCTCGAGCACGTAGTCCTCGATACCCTTGGGGTAGCAAAAATCCTCTTCGGAAAACTCGCCGTCGTCGCCCTCGATGCGCAGGCGGAAGGTCACGTTGGCGTTGACCACGGCCTGGCGGCGCATGGTCTCGCAATACCAGTCGTGGGGAATGCTGATCGAGGTAAAGACCTCAAGATCGGGGCGCCACTTGATGGTGGTGCCGGTACGGTCCTCATCGCTGGGCTCGATCTCGAGCGCCTTCTTTTTGGCGCCGACGACCTTGCCTTTCTTAAAGTGCAGAGAGTACTTGTTACCGTCGCGCCAAACGGTGACGTCCATGTACTCGGAAGCGTACTGGGTCGCGCACGAGCCCAGGCCGTTGGTGCCGAGCGAGAAGTCGTAGTCGCCGCCTTGGTTGTTGTTGTACTTGCCACCGGCGTAGAGCTCGCAAAAGACGAGCTCCCAGTTAAAGCGCTTCTCGGAAGGGTTCCAGTCGAGTGGGCAGCCGCGGCCGTTGTCCTCTACCTGAATGGAGCCATCGCGAAAGGCGGTAAGGATGATGAGCTTGCCGTAGCCCTGGCGCGCCTCGTCAACGGCGTTGGACAGGATCTCGAAGGCGGCATGCGCGCAGCCGTCGAGCCCGTCCGAGCCAAAGATGACGGCGGGGCGCAGGCGTACGCGCTCCTCGTCCTTGAGCTGACGAATACTGTCGTTACCATAGTTTGCGGTGTTTTTTGCCATACTCGCTCTCTCGGTGCTCCTTTGCTGCGTTTAAGTCATATAGATAGTCAAGGTAGCATAGCCCAGCCCACAGACGATTCCACCCAACACGAAATCCATCGAACAATCGTTCGGATTAACGGGTATAGTGTTTAGCGGTAACGCGGCATTGTTAAACAAATTTGGATACAAACGAATTTTATTTAATAGGGACCTAGTTTTACTAAACAAAATCGAATGATGCTGATTGCACGAGCGGGCACAGCGATCGACTATCAATCACGTTTACTCGGACAAAACCGAGTCGGTTCTGTCCGAGTAAGTTTGAATAGCGAATCGAGATTGTTATGTCCACATGGCGATGGCGAACATGGTTTCCATAATGACAGATATAGTTGACATCTTGTGAAGGATGCAATATATTTCTGTCATGTTGCAACGGATATCTGTCCACATTTACGAAAGGAACTCCATGCCGGGCAAAAAGAACCTACGCATGAAGGCGGCACGCGCGGCGGCTGGCCTTTCGCAAGCTGACTTAGCCCAAGCCGTGGGCGTTACGCGCCAAACCATCGGCCTTATCGAGGCAGGCGGCTACAACCCCACGCTCAATTTGTGCGTGGCAATCTGTAAAGCGCTACGCGTTACGTTGAACGACTTGTTTTGGGAAGACGAGAGCAACGTCGACCCTGACGCTCTTTAGGAGTTCGCTATGAAATTTGAAGATTTAAAACTCGTGCAAAAGTGGCGTGAATATGCCGGTCCAAAGGATGAGCGCCTGGAGGCTGAGAGCGCGAAGATCTACAAGATTGGTTTCGTGCTGCTTTCGTTTGGCATGTTGATGATCTTTTTCTACCAGTTTATAGCTCGACAGGTTGCGTGGGTTCACAGCGACGCCAGTGAAATGCCGCATGGCTTTGCAACGCCGTTCGAGGCAGCCATGTATTTGTGGCTCATTCTCGTGATGTTGATTTGCGCAGGACTGCAAACGCGGAAGGGCTATGTCGATACCAATCGTTTTGGGCAAACCGAGCATCTTCCTGTTGGATATTTCCTGCTTGTCAGCGGTCTTAGCGGCACCGCGTTCGCGCTTGTTATTGCCGCAATGCGCTGTGTCGCTGAGGCGCAGATCGTACCGCTCGAAAGCGTCTTTTGGTTGGCGAACCTGGCCACGGGCGTGTTCTGCGGTGCGACGATTTTCGCGGCCACGTTTGCTGTCCTGTGCGCAACGTTTTTCACGGCGAAAAGACGCCGTGCCAAGCTCGAGGCAGAACTCGACTCCTCAGACGACATTTAATGTGCAATGGGCTGGCTCTGGGTATCCAGAACCAGCCCATTTTGATTACAGGCTTTAGCCTGTGCGGGGCGCGCAGCGCGCCGCATCAGAAACC
>NZ_QRLE01000036.1:10527-10964 GCF_003473055.1 Collinsella sp. AM13-34
AGGCTTTAGCCTGTGCGGGGCGCGCAGCGCGCCGCATCAGAAACCACCCGCTATGCGGGTGGCGTCAACCGGCTTTACAAAGCCGCCCCCTCGCCGGACACTTGCGATTGTTCAGGCCGCAAGGAATCCGAGTCGAGAGGGCGGTGGTGGCGTATGGCCCAGAAGGCCTACAGCCTGTCGCACACGAAGTGGATGTGCAAGTACCACGTCGTGTTCACGCCGAAGTATAGGCGCAAAGTCATCTACAACCAAATAAGGTCCGACCTTGGGGAGATCTTCAGGAAGCTCTGCCAGTACAAGGGGATAGAGATCATCGAGGGGCACCTGATGCCCGACCACGTCCACATGCTGCTGGCGATACCGCCGAAGTACAGCGTGTCGAGCGTGATGGGCTACCTGAAGGGGAAGAGCTCGCTGATGGTATTCGACAGGCACGC
>NZ_QRLE01000036.1:10974-11340 GCF_003473055.1 Collinsella sp. AM13-34
CTGAAGGGGAAGAGCTCGCTGATGGTATTCGACAGGCACGCGAACATGAAGTACAAGTTCGGCAACAGGAAGTTCTGGGCCGAGGGATACTACGTGTCCACCGTCGGCCTGAACGAGGCCACGATCGCGAAGTACATCCGGGAGCAGGAGAAGGCGGACATCGCGCTCGACCGGCTGAGCGTCAAGGAGTACGAGGACCCCTTCGATAGGGGGCCGGGGCGCAAGTAGCGCCGGTTTGACCGGCCCGTCACGGGTCAACCTGCAGTGCGGCCCGAACCCCGTGAGGGCCGGCGCCTTTAGACGCGTGCCGGAAATCCAAGGGTTATACCCTAAGAGCAAACCACCCCTTTTAGGGGTGGTTTTGAT
>NZ_QRLE01000037.1:0-10806 GCF_003473055.1 Collinsella sp. AM13-34
TGAATGTGGGAGGTGTTCGGATAAAGTCGATAATCAAGGCACCACTGATTAGTGCATAGATATGGGTCCCGTCTGTATCAGTAGATTTAAAATGAGCTATATGATCTACCGATCGATGCGTTTGCTTTCGCCAAAAAAGATGGAAGTGTGATGAATCGATGGTCGCAGTTTTTCGGCAAATCTGGATGGGCTAAGCGTTCAGACGCGATTTAAGACCATCTGAAAGTCTGGCACTCATCTGTGTTACTAAGATATCGATTCGGCGCTCTATATCGCCTCTCATTGCCTCAGGCGTAGTTTATATTGACTTGTATAGAAACTACTCGCGTTTGGCTTTTGAACATCTTCTAGAAGTCCTTTTTCTCAATAAGCGATTCGAGAGTGAAGCCGCCACTTGCCATGTCTGAAGCCATGAATGTGTCGACCTTATCGGCGGCATCAAGGATCGCCTCGACATTTAGGTCGATATAGTGCTGGAAATCCGTCTTAAACTGCGTATGTCCGTGCATGCTTGAAATTGTCGGAGTCGAAACTCCGCTGGCGGCCATGAGCGTCTCTGAGGTATGTCTCAGGTTATTCACGGGAATAAACCTCAGGCCATGCTTCCTCAGCGCTGTTTCCCAATGGCCTCGCAGTGTTTCGCCGGCACATGGAAGAATTCGCCGGTTGCTCCACTGCTCCAGGGCGTGTCGCGTTGCATCTTGCTCGGTTCCAATGAACGCCTCCGGCGCGATGGTCCTCTCCATGGTGTCGACATATCCGTTAAAAACGGTGACAGTCCAAATTCCATCGGCAACTTCCTTCAGTTTTGGGTTTGACCCCAACTTATACTTTGCTGCCGTTTCTGCGGCCAACCGACTTGCTACTGCCTGGGCATCTTTTCGACTTCCCATGACGGTTTCGATCCTATATTTGGCTTTTCTGGACTTGTGCCAGCTTGTTTTGTGCCTGATGAGCCAGCATCCCTCAACTTGCTCGATTGAGGGCTTCGTGGCCTCGAGAGCTGAAAGAAACCTTTCCGTAAACTCTGGAAGAACCAGAGCGTGCCTATTAGACTCTTCTGTTTTGGTGACCTTAAGTCCGTCCTCGTCGGTATAGGCCGCATGGACGTTCAGGAGCACATACTTTTTTACGCCCTGGGAAGTCGGCATTTTCAATATCTGTACGTCGGCTGGCGTGATTGCAAGGTTCTCTTCTTTGCGAAGGCCCGCACTGCCGACCAGCAGGGTTAGATATGCCATCTCATCGTCAACTAGTGCGTCGGCAGCGTGCTTTAATTCCAGGGGTGACCATGGTGCGGGGCGTTTCTGTTTCTTTGCCCTGGCATCGAGTCCCGTTAGATCCATTTTATGGCGTATGAAACCATCCGATTTGGCCCTGTTCAAGATCGCCCTGTACGTCCGCAGCGTGTTTCTCGGGGTCCCAGATTGCTCGATGAGATGTCGGACATTGTTCTCATCTAGATTCAAGAGGACTCGTTCGCCATGATTCGGGGAGATCCATTTTCGATAGTTTTTGACATATCCGTCGATTGTGCTGTTGGTCTTACCTTCTTTTTCCAGGGCTGGGATAAACCTGCCATAAAAGTATTGATTCAGCGTAATCTCAGGAATGTCGCGTTCAGAAAGGCTGGAATTCAACTCGACATAGAGCATGGATGCGGCTGCTTGGGCATCTCTCATGGTTCCATGAATCGTTACCCTTTTTGTGGCACGCTTTTTACGAGTGCCGGCCTCGACCCTAACCCTGAATATCTCTAAGCCATCGGCGTCGACACCTATTTTCTCAATAACACCAATTTTGTTTTTAGGCATCTGGTCCTCTTTGAATCAAATTCCAATCTGGAGTCAGAACAATCGTGCTGAAGCTGCCGCTTGCTTTTCTAAGCAATTTCTTGGGCACTCGAAAATTGAGAATGTCCGCCAAAGCTTTCAAACTTCCCAGAGCGAACCATCGTGTCGGATTCTTCGACTAGTTTTGTCTTGCCGCTCTCGTTGAGCTTGGAGAAGTTTGAGAGCAGCTCGTGTAAAAGCGATCGCTCTTGGGGTGTAAGGATGGTAACTATTGCATTGAGAAACGACCTTGTTTTCGCGTCCTTTTGGAACTGTGGGGATGTTGGGTCGACCTTGTAAGCTGTGCCAAGAATTACATCTATAGAAACATTGAAATATGAGGACAACTGCACGAGTTTTTCGTCAGAGATTCTCCTGGTCCCGTTTTCATATTTCCGATATGTCGACAAGCCGTACCCTAAATCCTCTGCCGCCTTAGGCTGCGAGATGTTCTTGCTCTCACGAATCTGCTTCAGATTGTTTTGCATTTGCATCACCCCTCAATATGAGCCTAGGTGGTACAAAATGTTGTGACACGGTACAAATTGGGTTATAGTATATATGCGTAGTACAAATAGGGTCACAGAAGGAGGGTTTTATGCCGAATTGTATCGGTGCGGAACGAGTGAGGCTTCGCCTTTCGCAAACCGATCTTGGCGATAAGCTCGGCGTCAGCAGAAGTATCATCGTGCGAATCGAACGCGATCCGAAGTCGGCAACTTACGATCAACTCGAGAAGATGTCTCAATTGTTCGGTTGCTCCATCCAATACCTGCTTGGCGAAACCGATGATCGTCTTCCCCAGAAGGATGAGGTTGCGTAATGAGCGGCAAAGAAAGGTTGGAGCCGTGGGCGAGTAGTAAATGGCTTTCCAAATCCGCGGCAGCAAAATACATCCATCGCCATGTCGATGCAGTTCAGGAACTCATTGAGTCTGGTGAGATCCCCGCCGTCTACGGCGCGTTCAACCGTGGTGGATCGCGGACCATCTACATCAACATTGACGACCTCGACGCCTATATGCGCAGGACGCCTTTCATTAAGGAGTCGAGCCATGAGATGCCGTACGAGGAATACGCCTCTCTGCAGTCCCTGCAAGAGAGCATGTCAAAGAGCATGGCCCTTGACGGCCGTAAGGGGGCCGCATGATGGTTCCCGCATCGTTCCCGAAGACTGTTCAATTTAGGGTGTCAGAAAAAAAGTGCGACTGGGAAATTAAGGAAGAGCCCCAGCCGCACCCGAAACGTGAGACCGTAGAAGAAGGGAGTTCACGGATGTGGAAAGGTGAACAGCGTCAACACGATCTCGACGACATAGGACGGTATCGCGCCCTCGTCGGTCAAGTTGATTCTACCATCGAAGTAGAGGGTCTAAACAATCAAGATCTAGCCGAATACGCGAATTCATGCCGAATGTGGACTGGATTCGCCGAAATTGCTAAGGCGAGGGGCCGGGGCTATAACCGACAGGCGCCTGTGTCCGTTCTCCCCGAAACTCCGAGGGCGCTTCTGGCGGCGGGGATTCCCAACCTGCCTATCTGCCACACCGTGCGGCATATCGTTCGGGAGACAACGATCTCCAAACGCTCACACAGGCACGGCATCGAGCCTTCACTGCTTGCATCGGTTCCCGAACTCCTTCAGTCTCCTGTTGCTATCTTTAAGGCGGGCGCAGGCAGGGTGGCGGTTGCGCTGGATGCGGTCGATACCATCGGACAGCCGCTTGTCGCCTATTTCGACCTAGCGGTTCCCCTGTCTGTCGGCGGTGGTCAGTTCCGCTCCGGTGATCTCGTCAACTTCATGCTGTCCGTTTACGGACGCGAGTCCCTGATAAGTGAAATCGAATCCGCGCGGGCGGCAGGGGAGTGCAATGTCTTCAACGAAGAAGCGTTGTTCTCCCTGGCGGTCCAGGCGCTGCAAAGGAGAAAGGCCGCATAGTGTCGAAGATTCTCGAGACAGAGACCGAAGGCTACGGTCCTTCGTTCGCCATACACGGCTTCATGCGCTATTTGGGCCTTAGGCCCGCACAGCTCGTGGCATATGCCCTGATCTACTCCTGCACGGTAGATAAGGGTTGCTACGATTTTGGAGCCGCCGTTCTCGCGGACTGGTCCGGCACGAGCGAGCGCACTGCCCGCACGACCATCGCCTCCCTTCTCGAGATGGGCCTTATCGTTGAGCGCGGATCCCATGTCCATGGAATGAATACTGTCGGCAGGTCCCTTGTTGCAGCTGCGGATCCAATTTCCCGCGCCAGGGAGGCTTGGCTGGCGGACCATCCGGACGCCGGAAGGTCTTGTTTCCGAATCTCACCAGAAGAAATTTCACGTGAAAATACTTCCTCACCTGAAATTTCTTCACGTGAAGATTTATCCTCACCTGCAAAAGTTTCACGTGATGTTTCTTCACCTGAAGTTTCCTCACCTGAAAAAACTTCCTCACCAGAAGAAATTTCACGTGAAAATACTTCCTCACCTGAAATTTCTTCACGTGAAGATTTCTCCTCACCTGCAAAAGTTTCACGTGATGTTTCTTCACCTGAAGTTTCCTCACCTGAAAAAACTTCCTCACCGGAAGAAATTTCACGTGAAAATACTTCCTCACCTGAAATTTCTTCACGTGAAGATTTCTCCTCACCTGCAAAAGTTTCACGTGATGTTTCTTCACCTGAAGTTTCCTCACCTGAAAAAACTTCCTCACCGGAAGAAATTTCACGTGAAAATACTTCCTCACCTGAAATTTCTTCACGTGAAGATTTCTCCTCACCTGCAAAAGTTTCACGTGATGTTTCTTCACCTGAAGTTTCCTCACCTGAAAAAACTTCCTCACCGGAAGAAATTTCACGTGAAAATACTTCCTCACCTGAAATTTCTTCACGTGAAGATTTCTCCTCACCTGCAAAAGTTTCACGTGATGTTTCTTCACCTGAAGTTTCCTCACCTGAAAAAACTTCCTCACCGGAAGAAATTTCACGTGAAAATACTTCCTCACCTGAAATTTCTTCACGTGAAGATTTCTCCTCACCTGCAAAAGTTTCACGTGATGTTTCTTCACCTGAAGTTTCCTCACCTGAAAAAACTTCCTCACCGGAAACTATTTCACGTGAAAATACTTCCTCACCTGAAATTTCTTCACGTGAAGATTCTTCCTCACCTGCAATTTTTTCAGGTGAATCCCCCTATATACCTATAAGTAATGACTATCCAGAAGATTGGACGGATGGATGGATGGATTTTCAAACCGACCAACCGGACGTCTATCCCGGAATGGACTCTCAGGTCGATACCGCAAGTGATTTCAGGAAAATCGCCGACGAAACGATCAACCGCAACAAGCTCGACGCCGCACGCCAGCCCTACGATGAGCTGCGAAATCTCGGTTTCGGGGCCGACGAGATCGGCGCTGCGTGGGCTCGCCGGCAGGCCGAGGCCAAAGATGCCGGCTGCGAGGATAAATTCATGCCTCAGCTGCGGAAATGGCTTCTCGACACGAGCGTCAAAGGCTGCCGGAAGATGGTCGAGGCCGCACGCCAGCGAACAGGCCGCGGCGAAAAGCACCTGCGAAGGGCTCCCGACGGCGCCTGGCTCATCATCGGCGACGGGCCGGTCCATCCGGTTGTGGATGCGAACGGAATCGTCTATCGCGGCGACAACAAGGAGGCCGCGATAGACCTGGCCCGCAAACAGGCCACATCTTCGCTGTGAGCTGCTGAACGAACGATTGAATAAATGTCGAAAGGGGAAGTGACATGGAAGGGAACTCGTGGGAAAGGCTGATTAGAACCGAGCGTAATGGACAATCTGCAATCGTCGGGATCGAGGGCGAGAACCATGACTCGTCTCTTTCCTCAGACGATGGCGGCATCGGCGCTCGAGAGGAGCGCGTCAGATGCGTTCTGTCCGAGCTGAGACATCTAGCCTCGATCAGAAGCCAGTGCGAGACAGCGCTCAGGCAGCTGCCGTCCCGATCGAATGAAAGGGAGCGGATGAGGAACCGCGTCCTGCATATCGATTCGACATTGAATCTCGTAATGGTCGTCGTCGAGGCGCTGGACGATTGCGAGCCGGGACTCGGATCTATCTTCCAGCTGTCCTATATCGACAACCTGACATGCGAGAGGATCGGCGCGCTCTTGGGCGTCTCCAAGAGGACTGTCATCAGGAGGAGAAACCATATCGTCGCGCTGATAGCGTCAGATGACGATCTCTACAGCATCATCGTTGGTGATGCCGCGTGAGCGCCGTAATCCTTTGGCGGGTACGCATATGACCCGGATTATTATCCTACTTGCATCTGGACTACTTCTTGCACTCGCCGGCTTGAGCTACCTTCTCCAGCTAGATGGGTTGGCTTTACTGCTTCTTATTACTTCCGCTGCGATCGTGCTCCAACTATTCGACAATGGTGATGAGGACGATTCCGGGTGGAGGCCTTTATAGGAAAGCCCCCCAAGGAAAAGTTGCAAGTGCGACTGCAATGAAGTGTCATTACGCAATGACACAGTTACGCAATGACACAGTTACGCAATGACACAGTTACGCAATGACACAGTTACGCAATGACACAGTTACGTACTTCTTTAGTTCATTGATTACGCTTTCCTCTTCATCGTGTTTTCTCAAAATCGGTTATTCCGTCGTTGCACTTTTATTTTCTTCTTTAATTCTTTTATTCATCTATTCCGCAGTTCATTAATGACATAATTCTGTTATTATTAAACAACAACCTTCAATGCGGAGTTTCCGCCATCGGTCCAATTAGGGCATTGGAGGGTCTATGTCTTCTTATCCTGATTACATTCCAATCATCAAATTCATCTTGGGGATTGTCGCGCTCGTAGCCTTTTTTGCAAGCGGGCTCGCCTACGCCGTCCTTCAGTTTATTGTCGGCGCGGCAGCGTGCCTCATCGCCATCCCGATCGCTCTTGTGGTCATGAGCATCGCCAGCCGCTCCTAGGCATTTTCTGTCTCTAATGTTTTCAATTTCAATTTGAAAGGAATCACTATGCCGAATTTCACCCCTGTGATCGTGTTCACCAACCAGAAGGGAGGCGTCGGCAAGACGACATCCGCAGATGCCATCGCCGACGGACTTCGCCGCCGCGGCCTTAAGGTCCTAGCCGTGGACATGGATCCCCAGGGCTCGCTTGGGCGAATCGAGTCGGATTGCGTCGCGAAAGGCACCTGCTGCAGTTCTAGCTTCCTCAAGGGCGTCCAAGTGGTCTGCACCGAGGACGGGCAGGCGACCGTCCCCGGTGATCTTGATCTGGCAAACGTCGCAGACGAGAGGGACCTCGAGGGTAACGAGATCAATGAGTACTCCCTGACGCGCGCAATAGAGTCGGCAGTATCCCAGCACAACTTCGACGCTGTCGTAGTCGACACGCAGCCGGGCATGACCTTCTCGACGATCTCCTCCACCATCGCCGCCACCCATCTCGTCATCCCGACTACCGCCGACAGGCTCGGCACCGAGGCCGTCGAGCAGACCCTCGAGCTCCTCAGCGCGGTATCTGATTCCTATGAGGTCGCGTGGATGAGCGCCCCTGCCGTCCTCATCACGCTCTATCGCGGTATCGCCAAGCTCGCGAGGGCTTTTGCCGCTCAGATGGTCGAGGAGTTCCCGAAAATGGGCCTTAAGGTCTTCCAGCGCCGAATCGGTATAACTGTTGCAATCCAGGATGCGCAGGCGAACGGTCGCAGCATCTACGAGATGAACGTCCTCAAAGGTGCGGCATTCGAGTACGACGTCCTTGTGGGCAACATCGTGAACTGGTGCGAGCTCAAGCCCGCCGCCGGCGATACCGAAGGAGTTGAGTAACTGTGGCTTCCAATCTGCCCGAGAACCTTGTCGGCGACATGATGAGCAATGCCCCTCGCTTTACCTTGCCTAATTTTGGGGCACAGAACCGTCCTGCACCCCGTCCTGCGGCACCCGCCCCGCAAAAGCCTGTTCAGGACAGCGTCGCCGCATCGCTCGCTTCCCCCACGAGTGTCCGCAAATCCAAACCTGCGACGGCTCCCGCTGCCAGCAAGGTATCTTCGGGATCCAAAAAAGAGAGGGTCACCTTCTCGACTTCGCCGCTTGAGGCTGAAATCCTTGAGCGGCGCGTTCTCGAGCTCAAACTGAAAGGCGGCCCCAGGAGGGACGCCAATGTCAGCCGTGTCGTCGAGGATGCACTTCGCGACCGAATCAGCGGAGGGGAGCTCGATCTTTCCGTTTTGGACAATCCCAAGCGATCTATGAGTGCCACGCGCTATAGCCGAACGGCTCTCGTCCACTATGAGGTTTACAAGGACCTGATGACCGGACTCGTGAGCGCCCGCGCGGCACACCCGGAGATCCTGCCCTCAAACCTCACGGCCAGCGCATATATCAGAGCGTGCATCCTTGCCTTGGAAAACTAGCCCAAGCATACTCTGCGTGTATTAAATCGGATGCATTCCCCGGGGCGGCGCCGCTCTGAGAAACGCCTCTTCTCACGGGCGAAGGTCGGGCGGCGAATAATCGTGAAGCATTCTGAGCCCGAACACCTTCTAGTTTCACAGGAGTGATAGATGCACGTTATCGAGAAACTTCGCAATATCTGGACGAGATACGGCGGCGGGTTCAATAGCCTGAGCCCTTACGAGCAGGACGAGTTCATACACAGCGCATGGATCCTCGTTCTCCTTGGTGGCGTCCTCGCATGCCTCGTCACACTTCTCATGGTTTTGGAACCATGAATTGCTCACGAACTTGAGCAGTTCCAGCGAATGATTCTGAGCAATCTGAACCCGAACACTTTCTAGTTTCACAGGAGTGCTAGATGCCCATCATCAACATACTTCGCAATATTTGGACGAGATACGGTGGCGGGCTCAATAACTTGAGCTGCTCCGATCAGGTCGATATCCTGCACGGTGCATGGACCTTCTCGCTCGCTCTCGGTGTTTTCGCCTGCATCGCCACGCTTGTCGTGATGCTCGCACGTCTGATTGATTTATTGGCGTAATTCCCCTCACAAGCAACTGTTTATTACTGGGCGGCCCTGTCAGAGCCGCCCTTGAAGAAAGGAAGCTATATGTTCTTCGAATCTTTGATCTTCAACCTGCTCCCCATCATCGTCGGCCTCCTGGTCGTGGCGATGGTGTTCGAGAGCTGCTGGCGCAAATGCCCACCGGACAAACTGATGATCGTATCTGGATTCGGGCAGATGCGCAGCGTCTCCGGCAAGGGCACGTTCGTTATCCCGCTCCTTCAGCGCGTGGATACCCTGTCCCTTGGTGCCGTGCAGGTGCAGCTGACCACCGAGAACGAAATCCCCACTCAGGACGCGATCCTCATCCACGCCTGCGCGGTCGCCAACTTCCAGATCGGCCAGACCCCAGAGCTGATTGAGACCGCGTCCAAGAACTACTTGAATCTCGACAAGGAGGAGATGACCCGCCAGGTCACCGAGGTCATGCTGGGCAAGATGCGCGAGGTCATCGGCCAGATGGACCTCAAAGAGCTCATGCGCGACCGCGAGAGCTTCAACGCCAAGGTCTTCGGTGGCTCCAAGGATGATCTCGCCAACCTCGGCCTCGAGCTGCGTACCTTCAACGTGCAGGACTTCTCCGACTCCCAGGGCATCATCCGCTCCATGGGCGCCGACCAGGCCGCAGAGATCAAGAAGGAGGCCGAGTTGGCGCAGATCAAGGCGGCCGAGGAGGTCGCCATCCGCCAGAACCAGCTCGACTTGAAGCAGGCCGACCTCAAGAAGCAGGCCGACAAGGCGAAGGCCGAGGCCGATATGGTGAAGGCAACCGTCACGGCCGAGAAGCAGCGCGAGCTCTATATCGCCCAGCAGGAGGCCGAGATCGCCGCGGAGACCAAGAAGGTCGAGCTCGCCGAGCGCCAGGCGGACGTGAGGGAGCGCGAGCTGAACGCGACCGTGAAGAAGCAGGCCGAAGCCGACCGCTATGCAGCTGAGCAGGCGGCCGAAGCCGACCTCTACAAGCGCACGAAGCAGGCCGAGGCCGCCCGTATCGAGCGCCAGAACCAATCCGACGCCGAGCTGTATTCCGCCCAAAAGGACGCCGAGGGCATCCAGGCCCGAGCGAAGGCCGAGGCCGAAGCTACGCGCTTGAAGGGCGAGTCCGAGGGTGCGGCCGAGAAGGCCCACGGCGAGGGCGTCGCGGCGGGCATCAAGGCCCAAGCCGAGGCGTACAACGGCATGGATAACCCCTACCTGCTCGCCAACCGCTACATCGACATCATGCCCAAGGTAGCCGAGCAGGTTGCGAAGCCCCTCACCGCCGTCGATTCCATCAAGATGTACGGATCGGGCAACGCGCAGAAACTCGTAAAGGAGACCACCTCGATTGTCGACCAGGTCGCATCCGGTATGAAGGACAGCACGGGAATCGACCTGCCGTCCCTGCTGAACGGCCTGCTCTCGAACCCCGATATCGATGCCGACTCCGTCGAGAACTCGGTGGAGTGATGGTCGTCCCGCTGATCGCCTCGGCCTTGCTGCTCGATTTCTTCGGCTGCATGATGCCCCTGGCATTGGTCGAGGACACCAAGGCATTTAAGGTCGGCGTGTTCCTGATTTGGGCGGCGCTGGTGGCGGATTCCGTCCTGATGGGCTTGTTCTATCCGAGGGAGCTGGCGGGGGTGAATCCCCTGTTGGCGGCAGGTCTCGAATCGATATGCCTTATCTGTGCCATGTATCCCCTGCATGGGTTCGCATCGAACATGGCTCCCTGTGGCATCCGGGTCGATACTGCCGCGGCCCTCGCCTTTATAGACTTCCTCGTGACCGCCGTGGGATATGTCTCCCTGCTCTTGGGTACGATCTGGCTTATTTTCTTCTAGGCTCGCAGGCATATGGACCTGTCGACCATCAAGCCGGAGGGTTCCGAGGAGTAGCGCCGACGCAGGCCGCCTACATATCACGCCCGCTGTCGGCCTGTACGACGAGGATATCCCGTTCTAGCAAGTAGATCTCG
>NZ_QRLE01000038.1:0-8088 GCF_003473055.1 Collinsella sp. AM13-34
GGAAGGGCCGCGTAGCGGTCCAAGAAATCGTCCGCAGTCCCCCACCACAAAGGTGCCTGGCCCCTTTGTGGTGGAAATGACGTTTGCCCAGATAAAACCTGCCAAAATAAACCTGTCCCTTTTTGGCATGTTATGGCAGCGCAGCGAGCCGGCCCTTAAAGGTGATCTTGGATAAGATCGCAGATGGCTCGGGCGTCATTGATGTTGATGGCTCGGGTCGCGAAGCCGGCGTCGAAGGCCTGACGCGCCAGGGCTTCGTTGCAGGCAAGGGCCAGCGTGTGACCGTCGACCAGGTCGAGCGAGCTCTTGCCACGCAGACGGTCGACACCGGAGCGCGCGACCACGATGTTGTCGAAACCCTCGGTCTTGTAGCCCTCAATGATCACCACGTCGACATCGTTGTAGCGCGACAGCAGCTCGCGCGCGGGCATCTCGTCCTCCTCGCGTGTGTCGGCGTACTCCGCCCAGCGCGTGGCGCAGATGAGGCCCACATGCTTGGATCCGGCCTGGTGATGGCGCCAGGTGTCCTTAGCGGGCACATCGATATCAAAGCCGTGATGCCCATGATGCTTGAGCGAGCCCACGCGCAGGCCGCGGCGGGTGAGCTCGGCGATAACCTTCTCGACGAGCGTGGTCTTGCCCGAGTTTTGGTAGCCGATAAACGCGATCGCAGGGACGGCTGGAGTGGGAGCTGCGGGTGCGACGGCGACGGGTGCGCTCGCGGGTGCGTCGCCCGCGGCCCCCACAGCCTCAACAGCAGCGGCCTGGCGCTCGGCGCGGTCCCACACACCCGAGCGGCCGCCTTCCTTGTGCAGCAGGCGAACGTCGACGATCTCCATGCCACGATCGACGGCCTTGCACATGTCATAGATCGTTAAGCACGCGGCACTCGCGCCGGTCAGGGCCTCCATCTCAATACCCGTCTTGCCCGTCACGCCAGCCGTAACCAGTACGTGAAAGCCAACTTGCCCGTCTGCGCGCGCCGGCGCCCAGCCCTCGGGCACGTCCTCGGCAGGCGTCCCCACCGGCGCGATAGGCTCGATATCGCACTTACTCTTGGTAATGAGCAACGGATGACACATGGGGATGATGTCACTCGTGCGTTTGATGGCCATGATGCCCGCAACGCGTGCGCAAGCGAGCACGTCGCCCTTTTTAGCGCCATCCTGCAGCACCATGGCCTGCGTCTCGGGGTGCATAAGAATCGTGCCCTCGGCGATGGCAATGCGATGGGTCTCGGCCTTGTCGGACACGTCGACCATGCGCACCTCGCCCTTGGCATCCACGTGCGTCAGCTCGTCGCGGCGGGCGTCGCGGGCGGGCTCGGCAGCAGTGCCGGCGGACGGCTGTACCGCCGCGGACCCAGCGGTGTTGCTGGCAGCAGCCGTGGCTTTATGGGCAGACATCGCGGCCCTGCGAGCGGCCTTGGTGGCATCGGCGTACCTGCTCTTGGCCATATGATCATCCTCCGATTTGGGACATAAATCGTTGCGTGCCCTCAATTATCGCGTGTTCCTGCGGTTTGTGGGCCACGGCATCGCGCCAAATCGAAAGTACCTGCATATCATCACCACGGCGCAACGCCTCGCGCACCGAATACTCGGCATCGCTGAACAGGCACGGACGCACGTTGCCATCGGCCGTCAGGCGCAGGCGGTTGCAGCTCGCGCAAAAATGGTTGGACATGGCGCTGATGAAGCCGACCGTTCCCGCCGCGCCCGGAAAGCGCCAATAGCGCGCGGGGCCCGCGCCGGCAGGAGCGTCGGTGATGTCAAGCGGTTCGAGCTCGCCCAGACCCATCGCGGCGGCCCCGGCATTGACGCGCGCCCGCAGCTCGTCGCTCGGCACGCTGTCGCTCGCATCCCACAACTCGGGGTTGAGCGTGGGTGCGTGAGGGTCCACGGCGCAATGCGAGCTCGTGCGCTCGTCGCCGATGGGCATGTATTCGATAAAGCGCAGGTGGATGGGGCGGTCGACGGTCAGTCGTGCGAGGGCCGCCACATCCTGGTTGAGCCGGCGCACAACAACGCAGTTGACCTTAACGGGCTCAAAGCCCCAAGCCAGCGCCGCGTCGATGCCAGCCATGGTCTGCTCGAGTCGACCCAGGCGCGTGATCTTTCCAAAGAGCGTAGGGTCGAGCGTGTCGAGCGAAATGTTGACGCGGTTAAGCCCCGCGTCCTTGAGCTGCGGCGCCAGCTTGGGCAGCAGGGCTCCGTTGGTGGTGAGCGAGATGTCCTCGATCCGCGGAATCGCGCGGATGTCGCGAATGAGCGGGATGATACGGCGGCTGACCAGCGGCTCGCCGCCCGTCAGGCGTACGCGGCGAATGCCCTCCCCCGCCACCAAGCGCACAAAGCGGGCGATTTCCTCGGCGCTGAGTAGCTCGTCGTGCGCGCGGGGCGCCACGCCATCGGCCGGCATGCAGTAAATGCAGCGGAAATTGCACTTGTCGGTAACGGCAATGCGCAGGTAGTTGATATCGCGGCCAAAGCCGTCATGTTGCACGTGCCCGTCCACGCAGCCCTCCCCTCACGCGGCGTTTTATTCTTCGGAAAACATAATACCCCACGAGAGAATCATGCCGACACCCGTACGACAGGACAGGTCGCTTCGAGCAAAACGGACTTCCCAAGCCCATCCTCAACACACAGACCATCACAACATTCGATGCTTTTCCCGTTTTTGGCAAAAAACGTCGATGTTGTGATGGTTTGCCTGCCCACGGCACCCCGTAGAAAGACCAAAGCGCCCCTAGAGGCCGCCGTCCCAGTGGCGAATCACGAATTCTCGAAGGTCGTTCTGCCGCTTTTGGAACGCTTCGCTTCGGTCGCACTTGAGGCCCATAGCGAGCGCAATGGCGTTCATCGCCCGGTGCAATTGCAGCTGATGGGCAAACTGAGTCCCGGTGAGGACGATCATCCTAAAGCCCAGCGCGCTCAGTACGGTCATACGCTCCGCATCCGACGCGCTGCGCTGTTTATCAAGATGGTCCGAGCCGTTGTATTCAATCCCCGTACCGCTCGCAGGCGCATATACGTCAATCTCGAAATACCCAGCCTTTGCGAGATATTTGAACTCGCTGGGAACATCTACCCGATGGTTGAGCTCGATCTTGGCGTATCCCAGCCCGCCTTGAGAACGTTTTGCTACGACCATGATTGCAGTGGCCGTCTCCATGGGCGACCGCGCGCCATCGTGCACGCGCTTGAGCACGGCGGCCGCGCGTATAGCCCCCTGACGAGATCGGTTCTCATTGCAATAGGCAATCAAGTCGGCAACGGTATACCTCTGCCCCATCTCGATATAATCGCCTGTCGACAGATGATTCAAATGGTATCGGGCACAGATTTCGTAGCCATATTCCAGCTGCTCGGGCTCGCTCATCCACGAACCCGCCTGGACAAAGCACATAGCCTCATCAACCACCAGAAGGCCCTCCGCCACCTCGATAAGATGGCCTGGAGGTACCGGCGCCCCAAACACGTGGCACCTAAATCCAGCCGGCGTCGAGCGCTCAAAATCGAAGTTGACGAGCGTGTCGATATGATCGAGCTCTTCTCGTGGAATACCAAGCGAAACCAGATAGTCGGTAACGATCCCAACTGCCGTCGAAGCCCTCAGCCCCTTGGCATCGAGTCCCAATTTGGGCAGGCTCGCAGTCGGCTCCGCCTCGCTAGCAAGCGAGTCCTCATCGTATAGGCTGCTTGCTCGCGAGAGCGGCTCGGACGGGCGCGCCACGTTGTGGTACAGCCAGGCAGTCTTATGGGACAAGACGATCGGCAGGTCCATGAGCCCTCCAATGGAGTCGGATAACCAACCTTATTCCCCTGCCCACGGGTCCGCACACCTTCGTGCACAAGAAAGCGATTCCACCCGGCCGAGTGGCAGAAAAACCATCACAACATTCGATGCTTTTCCCGATTTTGGCAAAAAACGGCGAATGTTGTGATGGTTTGAGGCTAGGTGAGGGGCATGGAGGGGTCAAAGCATCGTGCTTGGAGCGTGACTTTTTCGCCCCGCTGCCAACACAAACCTTGACTCTACAATCGTTATAGGGTTTTCACTACACTGGTACGTAAACAAACCCAGCCAGAAAGCCCCACCTATGGAACACGACCTCACACGCGGCAATGTCCTTAAGACCATCGCGGTCTTTGCCCTGCCCTATATGCTCTCGTACTTTTTGCAGATGCTCTACGGCATGGCCGACCTGTACATGATGGGACAGTTTAGCGGCGCCGCCGGCATCACCGCCGTGGGCAACGGCGCGCAGACGCTCTATATCATTACCGTGACGCTCGTGGGCCTGGCCATGGGAACGACGGTTATCGTCGGCCACGCCGTGGGCTCGCGCCGCTTCGACCGCGCCGAGACCGCCATCGGCAACACCATCACGCTCTTTATGGGTGTCTCGGTGGTGCTGGCCGCTGTCCTGCTCGCACTGTGCCCGCAGATCGTGACACTCATTGGCACGCCAGTCGAAGCGGTCGAAGGCACTGCCGCCTACCTGCGCATCTGCTTTGTCGGCATTCCCTTTATCGCCGCATACAACATCCTCTCGGCCATCTTTCGCGGCCTGGGCGATTCGCGCTCGCCCATGTACGTGATTGGCGTGGCATGCATCATCAACATCGCACTCGATTTTCTGTTTATCGGCCACATGGGACTCGGTCCCGTAGGCGCGGCACTCGGCACGGTAACCGCCCAGACGGCAAGCGTTGCCCTCGCGCTCGTGTGGCTCAAGAGCCGCCGCACGAACATTCACGTTAAGCGCAGCGACCTGCGTCCCCAGCCCGAGGTGCTCGGCAGCATTCTTAAGATCGGCGTGCCCGTGGCAGTACAGGACGGCTGCATCCAGGTGGCGTTTATGTTTATCACCGTCATCGCCAACCACCGCGGCCTGGTCGACGCCGCCGCCGTGGGCTTGGTCGAGAAGATGATCAGCTTTTTATTCATTGTCCCGAGCTCCATGGGCGCCACCGTCAGCGCACTCACGGCGCAAAACGCCGGTGCGGGTAAGGGCGACCGCGCACGTCAGGTGCTCAAAGACGCCATGACCATCTCGGTAGTGTACGGCTGCCTGATCACGGTGCTGATGTGGCTGGTGGCGCCGGCGTTTATCGGCTTTTTTGCCAAGGACGCTGCAGTAGTCGCCGCCGGCACCGGCTATATGCGCAGCTACATTTTCGACGCGATTTTTGCCGGCATCCACATTTGCTTTAGCGGCTTTTTCGCTGCATACGGCAAGAGCTACATCGGCTTTGCGCACAACGTGCTGGCGGTGGCGCTCATTCGCGTGCCGGGCGCGTGGCTGCTGTCGAACGCCTATTCCGATACGTTGTTTCCCATGGGCATCGCTTCGCCGTGCGGATCGATTTTGTCGGCAGTCATCTGTGTTGTCGCGTTTACCGTGCTCAACCGGCGCGGGGCTTTTGACAAACTGGTGGCGTAGCGGGGCAACGCGAAATCGCCCTTATCGACGACATCATCAGCGATGATCCGGCAACCTACGTGACGCAGATCACCGTGCCCGTTGCCCCGTCAAAATAAGAACCGCCCGGAAGGCATCGTGCTTCCGGGCGGTTCTTCAATTTGGCTATCGATACCTTACGCCTGGGGCACCTGACCAGTAGCCAAGATCTGCTCGAGTGCGTCCTCATCCAGTACGGGTACACCCAGCTGCTCGGCCTTGGTAAGCTTGGAGCCCGCTTTGGGGCCGGCGACCAGATAACTCGTCTTCTTTGACACACTGCCCGAAACCTTAGCGCCGAGCACCTTGAGCGCCGCACCCGCCTCGTCGCGCGTGCGGTTGACGAGCGTGCCGGTGAGCACGAAGGTCAGGCCCGCAAGCGGCTGTGCGTCGACAAGCTCGCCCGCCACGCCAGCGTCGGCTGCAGCCTGTGCATGCGCGGCGCCCAAGTCGACCTCGAGCGACAGGCCCGCCTGACGCAAGCGCTCCAGCACGGCGAGGTTCTCGGGCACGGCCAGGAACTGCTTGACGCTCGCCGCAATCTTGGGACCGATGCCCTCGCACTCGGCGATATCCTCTTCGCTCGCCAAGATGAGCTTGTCAATCGACAGGAATCGCTCGGCGATGACCTCGCCCACGCTTTTGCCCACGTGGCGGATGCCTAGGGCAAACAGCACGCGACCGAGTGGCTGGCTCTTGGACTTATTGAGCTCGGCGATGATTTTCTCGGCCGTCTTGAGGCCCACCGGAATGGGATCGCCCTTCTTGACGCCCTTTTTGCTGTTGGAGCTGGCGTACACGCGGCCCGTGTCCAGGCCGGCGATGTCGTCGACCGTGAGCTGGTAGAAGTCTGCGACATCGTGGATCAGCCCGGCGGCGATCATCTTGTCGACGATCTCGTCGCCCAGGCCATCGACGTCCATGCAGCCGCGGCTCACCCAGTGGAGCAAACGCTCCTTGAGCTGTGCGGGGCAGTCGATGGACACGCAGCGGTAGGCAACCTCGCCATCCTCGTGAACCACGGGGCTACCGCACACGGGGCAGACCTCGGGCATGTGCCAGTCAACCGAATCGGCCGGGCGCTTGTCGAGCACCGGGCCCACGACCTCGGGAATCACGTCGCCCGCCTTGTGCACGATGATGGTGTCGCCCTCGCGCACGTTTTTGCGACGGATCTCGTCGATGTTGTGCAGCGTGGCGCGCGCGATGGTGGAGCCGGCAACCGTCACCGGGTCGAACTCGGCGACCGGCGTGAGCACACCGGTGCGACCCACCTGGATGCGAATTTCGCGCAGGACGGTCTGCTTTTCCTCGGGTGGGAACTTAAAGGCAATGGCCCAGCGCGGTGCGCGGGCAGTAAAGCCCAGGTCGAGCTGCTGCTGGAAGCTGTCGACCTTTACGACCACGCCGTCGATGTCGTAGTCCAGGTCACCGCGATGCTCGAGGGCCTGGGCGCAGAACTCGTGGACCTCGGCCGGCGTGGCGCAACGGGCAACGTTGGGGTTGACGCTAAAGCCGGCGCTACGCAGCCAGTCCAGGAACTCGCGCTGGCTGTGGACGTGCAGCGGATCGGTATCGGCAATGGCGTAGATAAAGGTAGCCAGGTCGCGGCGCGCCGTGACCTTGGGGTCCTTTTGGCGCAGGCTGCCGGCGGCGGCGTTGCGCGGGTTGGCGAAGGGGTCGCGCCCCTCGGCATCGGCCTCGTCGTTCAGACGAACAAAGCTGCCCTTGGGCATATAGACCTCGCCGCGCACCTCAATGGTGCGCTCGCGGTCGGCGCCCATGTGGGCGAGCGCCGGCTCGGACAGGTGCACGGGCACATCCTTGATGGTTCGCACGTTGAGCGACACGTCCTCGCCCGTGGTGCCGTCGCCGCGTGTGGCCGCGCGCACGAAGGTGCCGTTTTGGTAGGTAAGGGCCACGCCCAGGCCGTCGATCTTAAGCTCGCAGGTATAGGTAACGCTGCCGGCGCCGAGCGCATCCTCGGCGCGCTGGAGCCACGCGTCGAGTTCGTCCAGGTCCATGGCATCGTCCATGGAATACATGCGCGCCATATGCGTGACCGGCGTAAACTGCTCGCTCACGTAGCCGCCCACGCGCTGGGTATAGCTGTCGGGCGTCACCAGGTCGGGGTAGGTCGCCTCGATCTCCTGCAGCTCAACGAGCATTTTGTCGAAGGCGGCGTCCGTGATTTCGGGCGCATCGAGCATGTAGTAGCGATAGGCGTGGTAATCGAGCTCGTGGCGCAGCTCGGCCGCGCGCGCTGCCGCCTGGGCATGGGCGTCGGTCGGTGCGGCGGCATCCGCACTCGCGGGCGTTTCGGTATCGATGTCCACGCCGTCACCAAACAGGCTCGATTGCTCCATAGCGGCACTCCTTCGCTCGATTTCAAACGGATACAAGAGTACCACCGGTCGCCATGGCGCCGAATAACCCTTTCGAACCGCATCGAATCGGCAGCCGCCAGACCGGAGTGGATCGCGCGATCAACTCATATCCGTGCCATTTCTAAATGATCCGTTTCCACGTCCCCAACGGATCAATAATCAGAACCACCCTTAAAAAGGGTGGTTTGCTCTTAGGGTATAACCCACGGGCCCCGGGCTCGCGTCTAAAGG
>NZ_QRLE01000039.1:0-7278 GCF_003473055.1 Collinsella sp. AM13-34
CCCGCGGCTCTCAGGGGCTCCCATCCCAAATGCGGAGCAAAGCTCCGCACACCATCTTTTTCTTTCAGCTAAAGCACGCCGGAAATTCGACGCAGCTGGCTAACCTTGCCGGACGTTGTCGACGCCAAACCAGCTCAGAAGCTATATCGATACAGAAAGGTCCCCGGACGGAGGGGCCGGATATAAGGTTTATCGCGAGTTCCGCACGCAAAGAAGGCCACTTAATGTGGCCTTCGTCTTGCGCAGGACTGTAGAGCAGGAAACCTTATATCCGGCCCCTCCGTCCGGGGACCGCGCCGTACCAGCTACAGCGTCATGTTTGGATCGGCGTCGACGTCGAACGGCGAGATTTCTCCTCGGTCGAATTTACGGCGGGCAACCTCTGCGATCATGGCGGCGTTGTCGGTGCACGCCGAAAGCGGTGGCACCGTTACGCGGATCCCCTGACGCCCAAGCTTCTTGATCATCATCTCGCGCAGATGCGGATTAGCCGAGACGCCGCCGCCGATGCAGTATTCCTTGCATCCGGTGGCATGCAGGGCGTTTTTGGCCTTCTTGTACTGAACGTCAAAGACGGCTGCCTCAAACGAAGCCGCCAGATCGGGCAGGTGAATCGTGCGCCCGGCCTTGGTCTCCTGCTCGATGTAGAGCGTCACGGCCGTTTTAAGACCCGAAAGCGAGAAACGATAGTCTCCCCTGCTGTTAAGCGCGCGAGGAAAATCGATCGCGCGGGGGTTGCCCGTCTCGGCCAGCTTGGAGATGATGGGGCCACCGGGATAGCCCAGACCCAACGCCTTGGCTACCTTGTCGAAGGCCTCGCCCACAGCATCGTCGAGTGTCTCACCAAGTACCTCGTAGTCGCCCCATGCCTTCACGTGCACGAGCATGGTATGACCGCCCGAGACGAGCGTGAAGATAAACGGCGGCCTGAGATCGGGCTGCGCCAGCAGGTTGGCGAACAGATGGCCCTCCAGATGGTTGACGCACACGAGTGGCTTGCCGGCGGCATAGGCAAAGCCCTTGGCAAAGGCGACGCCCACCACCAGGGCGCCAACCAGGCCCGGACCCTGTGTCACGCCCACGGCGGCTAGCTCACTTGGTGTAATGGCTCCGCCCGTAAGGCCCAGCGACGCTGCGGCGTCCTCGAGTGCCGCATCCACGACACTCACAATCACCTCGACGTGCTTGCGCGAGGCGATCTCGGGCACCACGCCGCCAAAGCGTGCATGAAAATCAATCTGCGTCGACACCTGGTTGGCCAGCATATTGCCATCCGCATCGATAATCGCCACCGCCGTCTCGTCGCAGGAGCTCTCGATAGCGAGTACGAGGCGGCGACGCTCAATCTCGACACGTTCCTCGGCAGAGCGCCAAGGCGCAGGCAGCGGCCATACGCGCTGCTCTGCCGCCGTCGGCTCGGGCGAAGCATTGTCGACCGGAAGCACCAGGGGCAGCGGAGCCGTCATGACGATGGCGTCCTTGCCGGCACCATAGTAGCCGCGGCGACGGCCAGCCTCGGTAAAGCCCAGAGCGTTATAAAGCGCGATCGCTCCCTCGTTACCGTCCTCGACCTCGAGCGAAGCCGTGGTGCAGCCGAGCATCTGGGCATCATAGCTCACGTGCGACAGCAGCTTGCGGGCAATGCCCTCACGGCGATGTGCCGGGTCGACGGCGACATCCAGAATCTGCACATCACCGTCCACGACCATACCGCCGGCAAGGCCCAGCAGCTTGCCGTCGTCGTGTGCCACCCACCAACTACGCGGCGCAGCGACGTCCTCGCCCAGTTCGGACAGGAACATGCCCGGCGTCCATGCCTCGTGTCCGGCACCTTCAAAGCAGGCAGCCTCCAGCGCGCTCGCGCCCTCGGCATCCGCCGCGCCCATGGGACGGAACTGCAGATGACGACCGGCGAGCTCATCGGCAACACCCGTAATTTCGCTCTGCGCACTCTCGGCAAGACCAAGACGCTTGCGCTCGTTTTCCTCGGCATCCGAAAGGCGCGTGTAAATCGGCAGGACGCGGGCCGGATCGCCGTCACCCGCAGCGTGCGCGAGCAGCAAGCCCTCGCCCGAAGGCCACCACAGGTCGCGCTCCACGCAGCGGGCGGCCTCGTCCTCATCCAGCAGCTTGCCATAGCGCACGAGACCGTCACCGGTCAGCTGAACCTGGCCCCAGTCCGCTGCTTGGCGCCACTCATCGAGCGCCACGGCGGCCTTGACCACGTGTTCGCGCTCAAATTGACGCTCGGGACCCTCATCGACCAGCATATACAGCGCCGGATATACCTCACCGCGCATAGCATCGGCCAAGATACCAAGCTTGCCGCGCACGCCAGCCTTCCACGCCGTCCAAGCGCAAGCGTCGAGCGTCGACACGCCCAGCAGCGGAACATTGGCACCACGCGCGAGGCCCTTGGCAGTGGAGATGCCGATGCGCACACCCGTAAAGGACCCCGGGCCGCGGCCGACCACATAGCAACCAACATCGCTGCGATCCAGACCGGCTTGAGCCAGCACGCCATCAACGGTATTCACGAGCTCAACGTTGGCGTGACGGCGACACATGTGGTCGCCACTCACGAGCTTCGTCTCACCCGTCTGCCCATCAATCCAGCTTGCCGCGCAGGCAAGCATGTCGGTCGAGGTATCGAGCGCCACCACCAGCGCGTTGTCGTTATGCAAGCTCATCTTGTACAGCCTTATCAATCAAATGGGAAAGCTCCATTGCGCGGTCACCGTGCGCCTCGAGCGTTATCGTTCGCACATCGCTGTCGCCCTCATCACGCCTGAGCGTCACCGAAAGATACTCATCCGTCAGCTCGTCCTGGAATTGTTCGCCCCATTCCAGCAGGCAAGCACCCTCATAGCCCAGCACATCGAAAATGCCCGTATCCTCGAGCTCGTAGGCATGCTCCAGGCGGTATAGATCAAAGTGAAACAGCGGAATACGACCTTGATCGTGAACGGCCATGAGCGCAAACGTAGGACTCGTAACCATATGCCCATCGCCCAGCCCGCGCGAGACGCCCTTGGTAAAGTGAGTTTTGCCCACTCCCAGGCCACCGGTCAGGATGAGCACATCTCCGTCCTCAAGGCACGGTGCAATTAGCTCGCCAAAGTACTCCGTATCGGCAGCGCAAGTCGTTTTGTAAGTACCTACCCCCAGGCGCTCCAGGGACATATATGCTCCTTATTATTCCGAGGCGTCCTCTGGTGCGGGATGTCGCCCCAGATAGTCGCCCAGCATCTTAAAGTCTTCCTCCAGCAGCTCCTGCCACGCTGGATTGCGTAGCGCTGCTGCCGGATGGAAAGTGGGCATCACCACAAAGTGCCCCATCTGATGGAACCTGCCGCGCAGCTTGGTAATGCCGATCTCGGTCTTGAGCACAAAGTGCGTTGCGGGGTTGCCGAGCGTCACGATGATATCGGGCCAGATGCTTCGAATCTGCTCGCGCAAAAACGGCGAGCAAGCCAGCACTTCCTCGGGACGCGGATTGCGGTTTCCCGGCGGGCGGCACTTAAGCACGTTGGCAATGTAGACGTCTTCGCGTTTGAGCCCCGCCAGCGACAAAATGCCGTTGAGGTCCTCGCCTGCCGCCCCCACAAAGGGCTCGCCCTGCAAATCCTCATTACGGCCCGGCGCCTCGCCAATAAACATCACGCGAGCGCGGGGGTTTCCCACGCCAAACACGATGTTGTGGCGCGACTGGTAAAGCTGGCAAAGGTGACAATCGCCCAGAACGGCCTCGATCTCCTCGAGTGCGACCTCACGCGGCGCCTGATGGCTATGGCCGGGAATGTGCATGACGCCCATAGCGACTCCTACACGTAGACCTTGTCGAGACGCATACCAAAGCCGCAAGCGACCTCGTAGTTAATCGTGCCGCGTAGGCGCGCCATCTCGTCCATGGTAATCTCGGCATCTCCATCGCGGCCGACAATGATCATCTCGTCACCATACTCGGCCTCGGGAATCTCATGCGCCGGGTTGGACTGAATGGCGACCATAAACTGGTCCATGCAGATATTGCCCACCTGACGCACACGCTCGCCGCGATACAGCACGTCCATACGATTGGAAAGCGTACGCGAAAGGCCATCGGCATAACCGATCGGAAGGGTGCAGATCTGAACGCGCGTGCGCGGTACGCGGTAGGTAAAGCCGTAGCCCACGCCCTCGCCCATCGCAGGGTGTGCCACGCGCGTCACACGCGCGTGGACGCTCATGACGGGATCAAGCTGCATCACGCGACCACTCAGCTCACATGGCTGCAGACCATACAAACCGATGCCGGCACGAATCATGTCAAAGTGCATTGAAGAATCGAGCATCGAGGATGGCGTATTGGCACAATGCACGATACCGCATTCAAAACCTGCGTCCTTAATGGCCTGAACGGCCTCGGTAAAACGCTGGCACTGCAGCTTGTAGTCCCAGCCCGAAGGTTCATCGGCCGTGGCGAAGTGCGTAAATACGCCGTCGCACTGAATACCGCGATGGAAATTTATACCGCGGACAAAGTCGAGCACCTGCGTGTAGTGAACGCCGATACGATTCATGCCCGTCTCGATGGCAAGATGGTACTTGCCCACTTTGCCCGCCGCGACGGCACATTCTCCATACGCAAGAGCAAAGTCAGACGTATAGACCGAGGGCATGATATCAAACTCGAGCAACGTCGGAATGGCCTCGATAGGCGGCTCGCTTAGGATGAGGATGGGTTTCGTAATCCCGCCCTGTCGGAGCTCAACGCCCTCGTTAACCGTCGCCACGGCAAACATGTCGGCACCGGCCGAATACATGATCTTGGCGCACTCAACAGCTCCATGACCATAAGCATCGGCCTTGACCACGCAGCACAGGCGCTGACGTGGATTCAGCAAGTTCTTATAGGCCCTCGTGTTGCGACGGAGCGCCCCGCGGTCGATCTCGACCCAGGACCAGCGCGTCAAATCGGCTTTATTCATGATTAGTCATCCGACCCTTCGTCCATGATTCCCAGATCTTCGAGCGCATCCTTTGCCGCCAGCTCCATGGCAGGACCGATCAAGTCGATAAGATCGGTCGCGATAACGCTCTTCTCACCATACTCCGTCGCCGCAGCAAAACCGGCGTAGCTGTGAAGTGCGACGGCGTACGAATACAGCAGCTCCCAACGATCCATCTCGTCGCGCATGGTGGCAAGCGTGCCGGCCAAAATACCCGCGAGAACATCACCAGAACCGGCAGTTGCCAGAGAAGCCGGACCCGAGAGCGGCAGCAGCACGCGCTCAACGCCACAGATAGCCGTCGTCGGCCCCTTGGCTATGACCACCAGATTGTCGGAGCCTGCAGCCCAGACAACCTTCTGCGCGGCCGCAATCGCGGTACCAAGGTCGTTCACCTCGTCACCGGCAACCAGGCGCGAAAGCTCACGATAGTGCGGCGTCATAACCAACGGCTGCTCGCGGCGATACATCTCGGGGTTACTATCAATACCGTCAATGGCAATCTTAGCAAGGCAGTTGAGTGCATCGGCGTCCAAAATTAGCGGTACATCAAGCTCGAGCAAGCCCGAAACCACCTGCATAGCGCCGGCAGACGTCGTCATACCGGGACCGCACAGCACGCAGCTGTACTTCTTTGCGATCTCGCACACCGTCATGCGCGCAGCGGCGCCAAAGGAGCCGCGGGAATCAGACGGAATAGCAAAGACCGGAATCGAAGGAAGTGCCATGCGAATGAGATTGGCGCAGGCGTCAGGAGCCGCGACTGCCACGTAACCAGCACCCGCGCGAGCTGCAGACTTGGCCGCCATAATGGCAGCACCAGGATATTGCGCCGATCCGGCGACAATAAGCACAGAGCCACGGGAATACTTATCGATATTCGATGGTAGCGGAGCAAAGTAATCAACTAAGTCACCGGGCTCGACAATCTCGGCGGCGTGGTCAACATCATCGATGACTTCGTCAAGACGGTCGTAAAGATTGCCGCAGATCAAATCGCCAGCATACTCAGGGCCATCAGCGCTATACAGACCAATCTTGGGCGCAATCATCGTCACCGTGCGCTCGGCACGAATGCAGTCGTCATCAACAACGCCCGTCTCGGCATTCAGGCCCGAGGGGACATCAATGGATACGACACAATCGGCGCATTCATTGACCGTAGGAATCCAAATGGAGAACGGCGCACGCAGATTCCCGTGGAAACCGGTACCAAAAATGGCATCGACAACAACATCCGCCTTATCGATCAAAACCTCGAGTTCGTCACGCGAGGGACCGACGCAAACGTGCACATCGCGGCCGGCAGTTCGACGAGCAACATGACGTGCCAAAGCAGCAGGAATCTCATCCGGCTCAACCGGAGAAACGATATCCACGTCCACACCCTTATGGCTCAGGATATCGGCGGCAACCCAACCGTCGCCGCCATTATTACCAAAACCGACCAAAACGAGAACCCGATCGGGATTGAGCTTCAAGACCTCGTTAGCGGCAAACTCACCCGCTAGCTCCATAAGCTCGGCCTTCGAAGTCCCTTCGCGTTCGATGATATCCTCGAGACGAACGACTTCTTCGGTACTCAAAACCGGTTTCATCTATGCTCCTAGCGTATCTTGCGAAGCATCGCCCAGGTGCTCCGTCAATGCTGAATTCTGCAGCTGCTCGAGCTCATCTAATACAGAGCGAGCCTCTTTAAATGTCTGCGCAACGCGTTTCTTGGTGCTCACCTTTTCATCTTTTGGCTTAGGCCGAGCATCTTCGGTAATCGCGATGGCATTCGCAACGGCCAAGTCTCCCGTAAGCGTAATGGAAAGAGCGACCTCAACAACGCCCAGTTCTTGAGCGATCTCGAGAGCACGGCCCGAAAGCAGCGCCTTCGGTTTGCCGAGTTTATCACGCGTTACCGAAACATCCTTGCGACCCACGCCTTGACTAAAACCCGTGCCGAGAGCTTTAAGCACCGCCTCGCGCGAAGCAAAGCGGCTCGCATAGTGAGCAGCGGGACGCGATGATGCATCGCAATACGCACGCTCTTCTTCGGTAAACACACGCCGAGCAAACGACGGCGTCTTTTCAAGAATTGATTTCATGCGGGAAATCTCGACGATATCAACGCCGATACCAGCTTCAGCCATGTTCACCTCCATATCGCACAGACTAAGTTATTGTAGCCCGTTCACAGAAGATGCGACAAACGAGGGTTATAAAACACAGCTACTATGTGAGACAAATTGCCCGAGATACAAAAAAGGGGGAGGCCGCGAGGCCTCCCCCTTCTTCAAGT
>NZ_QRLE01000004.1:0-44209 GCF_003473055.1 Collinsella sp. AM13-34
GGCCTTGACGACGAGTTCCGCGTCATCGTGTCTCCGTGGATCCTTTCCTCGCTGATCACCGATCGCCTTGCCGCTTACTACGAGACGGTCACCAAGCACAACCTCAACTACCGTCGCTACTATCACCAGTTCGACTACTAATAGTTGACCACTCATTTAAGAAGCACCCTGCCCGGGCGCATGCGTCCGGGCATTTTTATGCCGAAATTCGCTAGGAAGGGGATCGAATGAGGCAGTTTATCGTGGCGTCCCATGCTCATTTCGCGTCTGGAATCGTCGAGAGCATCGGCCTGCTTTCCGGTGAGCGCGAAAACGTCCATGCGCTCTCTATGTATGTCGACGGAAACGAGGACCTGTCCAAGGAGGCTGCAGCGATTCTGGACGGCTTTGCCGCGGACGACGAAGTTGTCGTGTGCACTGACCTCTTTGGCGGCAGCGTCAACAACGAGTTCACCAAGATCGTCCAGACGCGTCCCAACACGCACCTCGTGACCAATATGAACTTGCCACTCCTTATTCAGCTGCTGTTCGTACCCGATTCCACTCCGATCGACGAGGCCATTCGCCAGATCGTCGAGGCGGACGACACTAAGGTCAAGTACGTCAACGACCTGCTGGGGCAGGCCGAACTCGATGAGTTTTAATCGTTAGGAGCACATCATGATTCAGATGATTCGTGTAGATTATCGACTGCTTCACGGCCAGGTTGCCGTTAGCTGGACCTCGGCTCTGGGTGCCGACTGCATCCTGTTAGTGAGCGACACGGTCCTCAATGACAAGCTTCGTCTGCAGGCCCTGTCCCTTGCAAAGCCCGAAGGATGCAAGGTCGTCGTCAAAAACACCGAGGATGCTGTCAAGGCGCTCCAGAGCGGTGTGACCGATAAGTACAAACTCTTCGTGGTTTGCGAGACGATTCAGCAGGCCGGTGCCGTCGCCAAGGCGATGGGAGTCAAGAAGATCAACCTCGGCAACGTTGCCTTTAGCGAGAATGCCCGCCAGGTCTCGACGAGCGTGTTCCTCACGCCCGAGAACGAGGCCTACGTGAAGGAGCTGCTCGGCGAGGGCTATGAACTGTTCATTCAGATGATTCCGGCAGATGCGAAGACTGACGCCGCGAAGGTCATCGGTTAGGGGCCGTCATGGTTATCAAGACAATCCTGATTTTCCTTATTGCCCTTTTGGGTTATTCCGAGTGGCTGACGGGCACGAGCTACCTCCAGCGCCCGATCGTGCTCGGACCTCTGGTTGGCCTTGTCATGGGCGACATGGTGACCGGCACGATCATGGGCGCCACGATGGAGCTTGCCATGGTCGGCGCCATCTCGGTCGGTGCGTATAACCCGCCCGATACGATTTCCGGAACCATTCTGGGCGTGTCGCTTGCCATGCAGGCCGGCGCGGACGCTTCGGCGGCCCTGACCCTGGGCATTCCCATCGCAACGATCGTCCTGGCGCTCGATACGGCCCTGGGCCAGCCGGTCATGCTTCTGCTGGTGCACCGTATCGACAAAAACGTCGAGGACGGAGACACCAAGGCCATCACGCGCAACATGCTCATCGCCGGTTACGCGCAGAGCTGGTGCGGCCTGCTGATCATTCCCCTGGCATTCTTCTTTGGCGCCGATGCCGTCGCCAGCCTGCTCAACATCATCCCCGATTTCGTTCAGACCGGCATGGATGTCGCCGCCGCCTTCTTGCCCGCACTCGGCTTTGCGATGCTGGCGCAGATGATTATGAACAAAACGGTGGCTCCGTTCTTCTTCGCTGGCTTCTTCCTCGTCGCCTACTTTGGCATTAGCACGACGGGCGTGGCGATCTTTGCCGCGATCATCGTCGTCGCGATGACGGTTTTGGGCGAGAAGAAAAAGGCGGAGCAGCCCGCAGTGGCAACCGAGAATCCTGCGATTGGGAGTGGGTTCGATGAGTTTTAAGTTTGAGTCTTCCTACGACGGGTTGATTACCCGCGCAGATCTTAAGAAGCTGTTCTGGCGCTCGATTCCCTATGAGCACTCCTGGAACTACGAGCGTATGGGCCATATCGGCTTTATGTGGGCCCTTATGCCGATTCTTCGCAAGCTGTATCCGCAGGATGCAGACTTTAAGGCCGCACTCAAGCGCCATATGGAGCTCTATAACGTCACGCCGTACATTTCGACGCTCCCCATGTCTATTGCTGCCGCAATGGAAGAAGTCAACGCCACCGAAGATAACTTTGACACGAGCGCGATCTCTAATGTCAAGCTTGCTTTGATGGGACCGCTGTCCGGCGTGGGCGATGCCTTCTACTGGGGCACGCTGCGAGTTTTGGCAACGGGTATCGGCACGTCGCTGGCGCTGCAGGGCTCTATTCTTGGCCCGATTTTGTTCCTGCTCGTGTTCAACGTCCCTCACTACATCATTCGTTACCTGCTGACGTTTGTGGGATATCGCTTTGGCTCGGACATGATCAGCAAGGTCCAGGAATCGGGCATTATGGACACGATCGTCAAGATGGCCTCTATCATGGGCGCCATGGTGATCGGTGCTATGACCATGGAGATGGTCACCGTGGACATTCCGCTCATGGTCGGCGCGGGCGATGGCGCTCAGACGCTGGCCGAGCTGCTCAACGGAATCTTCCCGGGCTTTGTCACGATGGGGCTGTTTGGAATCGTCTATCTCATGCTCAAGAAGAAGATGAATCCGCTGCTCATTATGCTCGTGATCCTACTCGTGAGCATCGCCGGCGCGTTCTTTGGAGTGCTTGGTGTTCAGTAGGGCATCCGTCATAATTAAAACAATGTAAGAGGGGGCGTCGCGCACATTGTGCTGCGGCGCCCTTTTGCCGAAAGGTGGACAAGATGGAGTATCCGCAGCTTGCCGTCATGAATATCAGCCATCGCTATTTTGACCTTGAGGAATTCTTTTCCTCGGCAGCGGCCTCGGGCTACACGTGTTGCGAGCTTTGGACCGGGGCGATGCATCTGTATGTCGATTGCCATGGATACGATTCGCTCGAGCAGGTGCGGGAGCTGTCGCAGCGGTATGGAGTTCGGATTGTTGGGCTTTGTCCCGAACAGAACAACCCCAAGCCGTGGAATATCGCGGCGCGTGGGAATGAGGCGCGTGCCCGCACGCTCGCGTACTTTAAGAACGTTGTGGATATCGCGGCGGAACTTGGAGCCGAGCAGGTCATGGTCTCGAGCGGCTGGGCATTTTTGAACGAGCCGATCGAGGACGCGTGGGGTCGCAGCGCCTCGATGCTGCGTGCGATTGCCGAGCATGCGGGAGAACGCGGCGTGCGACTGGTGCTCGAAGCCCTACAGCCGGTTGAGTCGATGATCGTGAACTCGGCGGCCGATACGAAGCGCATGATCGAGGCAGTTGATCATCCGGCACTTAAGGCGTGTCTGGATATGGGCGCCATGGCGGTGGCGGGGGATACCATCGACGATTACTTCGATCTGCTTGGCGATGATGTCGCCCACGTGCATTTTGTCGATGTTGCGGCAGATGGCACGACGCATCTTGCCTGGGGTGACGGCGACCGCGATATGCGCGCTGACCTGGATAGGCTGGTGGCGCGCGGCTATCGCGGAGTTGTTTCAGCCGAGACCTATGACGGGCGCTATTTTGCCGACCCCGCAGCTGCCGATGCGCAGGTAATGGCAGAGTATCGTCGTGCGATTGGCGCCTAGGTGGGGTTGGGCTGCGGCAATCTGCCCCATGTTTCCAAATGAATACGGTGTGAGCGGCTGCGACGGATTTCCCCCGCAAACACTCTAGTATGCTAAAGTACCCAGAAGACCGGCGGAGCTATGCCGGTCTTCTGTTCTATACGAAGTACAGCATGAGGAGGCTCACCAGATGACGGCCACACCGTGGGGATTCCGGGACATATTGCCCGAGGAGGCTCAGGCGCGCGAGGAGATCGCATGTACGGTGAAGGGCTGCTTCAGGGAGCATCATTACCTTCCGGTCGAGACGCCGCTGCTCGAGGACAAGGGTTCGCTTGAGGAAGGCGGACGCATTGCGGACACGCCGTTTAAGCTCTTTGATGATGACGGTCGCCTGCTGGTGGTCCGTCCCGACAACACGCTGCCGATCGTGCGCTTGGTTTCGACCCGCATGCGCGCGGCCGATCTGCCGCTGCGCCTGCGCTACGAGGCGCCGGTGGTTCGTGAGTGCCAGCGCAATGCCGGCGGCTCGCGCCAGTTTACACAACTGGGCTTTGAGCTCATCGGTGAGGGCGATGCCGCGGGCGATGTCGAGATTGTCTCGCTCGTGGCCGAGGCCGTGCGTAAGCTCGCGCTGCCCGATGCGCGCATTATCGCAGGTAGTGTGCGTCCGTTTAAGGAGCTGCTCGCGGCGTGCGAGGATCGCGAGCTGGCTGCCGAAGCCCTGTGCTGCGTGCACGCCAACGACTTCGTGGGCCTCGATTCTCGCGTGGCGGCAAGCGCCGAGTCCGATGCCGTCAAGGCCGCCATTAGCGAGCTGCCGCGCTTGCACGGCGGAGCCGAGGTACTCGACCGCGTGGACGCACTGCTGGAGGCTGCCGGTATCGCCGCGCCGCTGACGCGCGAACTGCGTGCCCTGGTCGAGGGCCTGGCGCCCGAGGACGCCCGGGTGCTGTCGTTCGACTTCTCCATCATGAACTCTTTTGATTACTACACGGGTCTGGTCTTTAAGGCCTATGCCGGTGGCCTGCCCGATCCGGTGGGCTCGGGCGGCCGCTACGACTCCATCTTTACCGGCGCGTTCGGCGACGGCATCGAGGTGCCGGCGGCGGGCTTCGCCTTTTCGCTCGAGCGTCTGGAGGCCGCGCGCACCTCGGCCGAGGACGCCGCTTCCGATGGCGATCACGCCGTGGGCCGTGGCGCCGAGGGTCCGCTGCGCATTGCCGTGCCCAAGGGCTCGCTTAAGGCCGACACCCTTGACGTGCTCGAGGCAGCGGGCTTAGACGTCTCTGGGCTGCGCGACCCCGGTCGTCACCTGATCGTGCGCGGACGAGACACGCGTGCCGGTGAGGGCGCGGTCGGAGATATCGAGTTTGTCATTGTGCGCCCCAGCGATGCGCCCGCCTTTGTGGGCTGCGGCGGTGCCGATTGCGGCATCTGCGGTTGGGACTCGCTCATCGAGGCCGACCTCAACCTGCTGCAGCTGGTCGATCTGGGCTACGGCCTGTGCACCTTTATCGAGGCGGAGCCCGCGTGGCGCGCCGGTCAGGCCGAGCGCAACTATGCCCGCCGCGGGTCGCTTCGCGTGGCAACCAAGTACCCGCGCATCGCGAGTGCCTGGTATGCTGAGCGCGGCGTGAACGCCGACATCGTCTCGCTGCACGGCAATATCGAGCTGGGGCCCATCGTCGGTATGACCGATCGCATCGTGGACATTACCGCCACTGGTGCCACCCTACGCGACAACGACTTGGTCATCACCGGCCGCATCATGGACTGCACGGCCCGCTTCTTTGTCAACCCGGGCGCCGCGCGCCTGGACCCGCGCGTTCGCAACCTGGCCGATCGCCTGGCGACTGCCGTGAAGGACAAGCGTTTTGAGCCCGTCGCGGGCTCGGCACAATAGCGCGAGCGCGCACGGGCGCCCCAACGTACGGGCTGCGGGCCGATTGGCGCCGCCGCCCGGCCTCTCGTTTTTCGAACACAACCTCGACCGATAGGGGATACCGATATGAAGACCATCAAGCTTGCTCCCGGTGAGCGCCTCGTTACCAACCAGCTCAACCGCAAGGGCGTGCTACCGCAAAACATCGTCGACGCCGCCCGCGATATCGTGGCCAACGTGCGCGCCAACGGCGATGCCGCGGTGCGCGATTACTGTCAGCGTTTTGACGGCGTTGAGCTGCAGAGCTTCCGTCTGCCGCAAGAGCAGATCGATGCCGCGCTCGAAGGCCTCGATCCCGCTTTTGTCGCGGCGCTCGAAAAGGCTGCACGCCAGATTCGCGAGTTCCACCAGCGCGAGGTCGAGCAGAGCTGGTTTACCACGCGCCCGGACGGCACGATGCTCGGCGTTAAGGTGACCCCGCTCGCGGCGGCCGGCATCTATGTACCGGGCGGTCGCGCGCAGTACCCTTCCACCGTGCTTATGAACGCCATTCCCGCCAAGGTCGCCGGCGTTGAGCGCGTGGTCATGGTGACCCCGCCGCAAAAAGATGGTCTGATTAGCCCCTATACGCTCGCGGCGGCCAAGCTCGGCGGCGTGGACGAAATCTATATGGTGGGCGGCGCCCAGGCCGTGGCCGCGCTGGCGTACGGTACCGAGACCATTCCGCGTGTCGACAAGATTACCGGCCCGGGTAACGCCTTTGTCGCCGCTGCCAAGCAGATTGTCTCGGGTGATGTGGGTATCGATATGGTCGCCGGTCCCTCCGAGGTCTGCGTGCTGGCCGACGCCACGGCCAAGCCCATGGTGGTCGCGGCCGACCTGATGGCCCAGGCCGAGCATGATCCGCTGGCGGCCTGCTATCTGGTGACCTGCGACGAGCAGTTTGCGCGTGAGGTTGAGGCAGGTATCGACATCCTGGTGGCACAGTCCCCGCGTGCCGAGATCACGCGTGCCTCGCTCGACAACGAAGGCACCATCGTGGTGGCCGCCGACATGGCGGCTGCCGTCGAGGCAGTGAACACCGTGGCGCCCGAGCACCTTGAGCTGCATTGCAAGGATGCGATGGGCCTGCTCGGCGGCATTCGCAACGCCGGCGCCATCTTTGTGGGCGCTTGGAGCTCCGAGCCGCTCGGCGATTACGTTGCCGGCCCCAATCACACGCTGCCGACCGGCGGCACGGCCATGTTCTCCAACCCGCTTTCGGTCGAAGAGTTCGTCAAGCGCTCGAGTGTCATTTGCTATACACCCGAGGGCCTGCTCTCCGATGCTCCCGCTACGCAGCGCCTGGCCGAGGCCGAGGGTCTGTGGGCACACGCGCTTTCGGCCGCACTGCGCCGCCGCGTGTTGGAGCAGGGCGAGGATGCCGTGAGCGCCGAGTCGCTCGCCGCGGCCGACCTGACCAAGGTTGCCTGGCCGGGCGACGCCGTGGCGACGGTTGCCGAGGGCGTGGACCTGGCGGCTGCAAGCGCGGATGGCGCCGGCGCGACTGGCAAGGAGGCCTAATATGGCCGAACTCACGCCGCGCATGAAGGAGCTCGTCCAGCCCTACTTGGCCGGCATTGAGCCCTACGATCCCAACTTTACGCCCACGCGCATCAACCTTTCGGCAAACGAGAACACCTACCCCGTGCCGGCCGACGTGCGCGAGGCGGTTGATGCGGCGCTTGCCGCCACGCCGCTCAACCGCTATCCCGACCCCATGTCCAACGACCTGCGCGACGAGCTTGCCGCTTGGCATGGCGTGACGCGCGAGAATGTCTGCGTGGGCAACGGCGGCGACGAGCTGCTCTATAACTACCTGTTGGCGTTTGGCGGCGCGGGACGGACCCTGCTCAACTGCCCGCCGTGCTTTAGCGAGTATGCGTTCTTTGCGTCGCTCTGTCAGACCGAGGTGCGCGACGTGTGGCGCGACCCCGCGACCTTTGAGCTCGACCAGGCAGCCGTGCTTGCGGCGGCGTCCGAGTGCAACCTGGCAATCGTGACCTCGCCCAACAACCCCACGGGTGACGTGGCACCGCTCGACTTTGTCGCGGCGCTGTGCGATGCGTGCCCCGGCATGGTAATGGTTGACGAGGCCTACGTGGAGTTTGCCGACGATTCGTTTGGCGCGGTCACCACGGCGCAGGGGCTTATCGCCGAGCATCCCAACCTGGTGATTCTGCATACGTTGTCCAAGGCGTTTGGCGCTGCCGGTACGCGTCTGGGTTACGTGATCGCGGCGCCGGAAGTCATCGACGTGTTCGCGGCGATTCGCCAGATCTATTCAGTTAACGTGCTGAGCCAGGCGGCAGCACTTGCCTGCGTGCGTGCCCGTGATGCCTACACGCCCGTGGTGGCACAGATCGCATCCGAGCGCGAGCGCGAGCTGTGCGCCCTGCGCGCAATGGCTGCCGAGGGCATGCCCGTGGAGGCATGGTCGAGCGCGGCGAACTTTGTGCTCGTGCGCACGCCGCATGCTACGCGCGTGCGCGAGCGTTTGCGCGACGAGTACTCGATTTTGGTGCGCGACTTTAGCTACGCGCCGGGGCTTGCGGACTGTCTGCGCGTTACCGTGGGCACGCCGCAGGAAAACGACGAGGTGCTGGCCGCATTTGCCGCGCTGGTGAAGGAGGAGATGTAGATGGGCCGTTATGCCGAGGTGACCCGCAGGACGGGCGAGACCGATATTGTCGTAAAGCTCGACCTGGACGGAACCGGTGCGTGCGATATCTCGACCGGCGTGCCGTTTTTCGACCACATGCTCAACGCCTTTGGCCGCCATGGCCTGTTTGATTTGACGGTGCATGTGGTAGGCGATGTGGAGGTCGACGCACACCACACCGTCGAGGACACGGGCATTGTGCTGGGCGAGGCGTTTTGCCAGGCGCTGGGCGACAAGGCGGGTATTACGCGCTTTGCCGACGCGGCGATCGCCATGGACGAGACGCTCGTGATGGCCGCCGTGGACATTTCGGGTCGCGGCCAGGCCTATTGCGAGCTGCCCGTGCCGACCGAGCGCGTGGGCAGCTTCGATACTGAGCTGGCCGTCGAGTTCTTCTATGCCTTCGCGCGTGACGCCAAGCTCACGCTGCACGTGCGCGAGCTGGCGGGCGGCAACTCGCACCACATTATCGAAGCCGCCTTTAAGGCCGTGGGCCGCACGATGCGCCGCGCCTGCGAGCTCGATCCCCGCGTGCAGGGCATCCCCAGCACCAAGGGCTCACTGTAACCGCTGCAACCGCCGTAAGGGCAAAAACCACCACAAAGGGGACAGGCACCTTTGTGGTGGTTTTGGATGATGAGAAGAGGAGGGGTCGCGTGGGCGAACCGAAGATCGTGGTGGTCGACTACCACAAGGGCAACTTGTCGAGCGTCGTGCGCGGGCTTGCGCGCGCCGGTGCTGCCGCCTGCACGTCGGACGATCCGGAGCAGATCCGCAACGCCGACGGCCTGGTCATCCCGGGCGTGGGTGCGTTCTATGACGCGATCGCCTTTATGCGTCAGAGCGGCGAGGAGGTGGCCGTGCTCGATGCCGTTGCCGCCGGAACTCCGCTGCTCGGCATCTGCCTGGGCCTTCAGCTGTTTTTTGAGCGCGGCAACGAGGGCGTGCCTGCGAACGAGGACGCGGACGCGGACGACGATGCCTCCGAGCAGGCCGGTGGTCCCTGGGTCGATGGCCTGGGCATCATGCGTGGCTCGTGCACGCACCTGGAGTCGAGCCGTCTGAAGGTCCCGCACGTGGGCTGGGACCAGGTGCGCATGACGCCCGCCGGTGCGGCCGATCCGTTGCTTGCCGGTTTTGCCGAGGGCGCCAACATGTATTTCACTCACAGCTACGCGGTGGCCGACGACGTCGATGCCGCCGATGTGTTGGCGCGCACGCACTATACACGGAGCTTCCCGTGCATCGTGCGCCACGGCAACGTGTGGGGCTGCCAGTTCCATCCCGAGAAATCCTCTGCGCTGGGTCAGCGCATCCTTAAGAACTTCGTGAGCATCGTCGAGGGGGCCGGCCGATGATTCTGTTTCCCGCAATCGATTTGATCGGCGGCAAGGTCGTGCGCCTGGAGCGCGGCGACCGGAGCCGCTGTAAGGTGTATTCTGACGATCCCGTGGCCGTTGCCCGCTCCTTTGCCGAGCAGGGCGCGAGCTGGGTGCACGTCGTCGACCTGTCCGCTGCCTTTGGCGAGGACGAGGACGCGTGCGCTGCCAACTTGGCAGCGATTAAGGCCATCTGCGGCGTCGACGGTCTGTCCGCGGACGTGGGCGGCGGCGTTCGCTCGCTCGCGCGCATCGACGAGCTGGCCGGCTACGGCGCGCGTCGCATCGCGCTAGGCACGGTGCTCGTGACCGAGCCGGGATTTGCCGAGGTGGCGGCGCAAGGCTTTGGCGAGTTACTGGTGGCAGACATTGCCGCCCGTGACGGCCAGGTCAAGGTGAATGGTTGGCGCGACGGCGCGGGTGTGGCGCTCGACGACGCCGTGGCGCAGCTCACCGAGCTGGGCTTTAAGCATCTGGTGTATACCGACATCGCGCGCGATGGCATGCAGACGGGCATCGACGTGGCGGCGTATCGCCATGTGGCCGAGGTCGCGGGCTTTCCCGTCGTGGCTTCGGGCGGCATCTCGACGCTCGATGATATCCGCGCACTGGCCGCGGTGGGCGAGGATGCCATCGAGGGTGCCATTACCGGTCGTGCGCTCTACGAGGGCAACTTTACGCTGGCCCAGGCGTTGGCCGCCGCCCGAGGGAAGGAGTAGCCCATGCTTGCCAAACGCGTGATTCCCTGTCTGGATGTTAAGGACGGCCGCGTGGTCAAGGGCGTCAACTTTGTGAGCCTGCGCGATGCTGGCGACCCGGTGGAGCTGGCGCGCGCCTACGACCGCGAGGGTGCAGACGAGGTCGTCTTCCTGGACATTACCGCGACGAGCGACAACCGCGCGACGACCATCGAGATGGCGGCGCACGCGGCCGAGGAGCTCGCTATTCCCTATACCGTGGGCGGCGGTTTCCGCGACTTGGCGGGCATGCGAACCATGGTTGCCGCCGGTGCCGACAAGGTGTCGCTTAACTCTGCCGCCGTGCGCGATCCGTCGTTGATCAGCCAGGCCGCCGCGGCGTTTGGCAGCCAGGCCGTGGTCGTGGCGATTGATGCCAAGCGCGTGGGCCTGCCCGGTCAGCCGGATGCCGACAAGTGGGAGGTCTTCACGGCGGGCGGTCGCAACGCCACGGGTATCGATGCGGTGGCGTGGGCCGAGGAAGCGGCTCGTCGCGGCGCCGGTGAGATCTTGCTCACCAGCATGGATCGCGACGGCACCAAGGCTGGCTTCGACCTGGCACTCACCCGCGCCGTGGCGCGCGCGGTGCCGATCCCGGTGATCGCAAGCGGCGGCGTGGGCACGCTCGAGCATTTTGCCGAGGGCGTGATCGAGGGCGAGGCCGATGCCGTGCTGGCGGCCAGCGTCTTTCACTTTGGAACTTTCAGCATTCGCCAGGTGAAGGAGTATATGGCCAGCCAAGGCATCCCTGTGAGGCTGGACTTCTAGTGCTGCGGCTTGCCCAGGCACCGCATCTTGCCGCTCAAACCGTCGCTCGCGTACCAAAGTACGCGTCGCTCCTCTTTCGCGGCAACCTGCGGCACCTGGACAACCCTCGCCGACCTGTGGGATTTCGTTTGTTACTTGGGAGAAATGATGACTGAGGTAATAAATGCTACCGAGCTTAAATACGACGCCCGCGGGCTGATTCCTTGCGTGGTTCAGCAGCATGACACCGGTGAGGTGCTTATGGTTGCTTGGATGAACGAGGAATCGGTGGGGCTGACGCTCAAGACCGGGACCACGTGGTTTTGGAGTCGCAGCCGTCAGGAGCTCTGGAACAAGGGCGCGACGAGTGGCAACATGCAGGAGGTCAAGGAGCTCTGGGCCGACTGCGATAGCGATACGCTGCTGGTCAAGGTGGACTCACCGGGCCCGGCCTGCCATACCGGCAACCGTACCTGCTTCTTTAAGCGCGTGGAAGGGGGAGTGCGATGAAAGTCGTGACGCCGTTCGAGGTCGCCGAATGCAACACCGAGCTCCTCCGCGCGGGCGTGCCATGCCGCGTGCACCTGACTGATGCCTGCGGGGCGCAGTCGCTTTGGCTCGAGGCCGAGAAGGAAAGGCTCGATGAGGCCCATGCCGTCATCGTCGAGTTCTTTGAGAAAAAGGGCGCAAAGCCTCGGTTCGATGAGACCGGTACCTACTTTACGCTGCAGTAACGAGAGGAAATAACCATGGGAGTCAGAACAGCTAACGTGCAGCCGGGAAATATCGGCGAGACGCTGACGGGTCTGGCCGAGGTGATTCACGGTCGTCGCGATGCGTCGCCACAGGAGAGCTACACCGCCCGTCTGCTGACCGACGTCGAGGACGAGCTGCTCAAGAAGCTTGCCGAGGAGGCGAGCGAGGTGATCATGGCCTGCAAGGATAACGACCACGATCACATTCGCTACGAGGCCGGCGACCTGATCTACCACCTGCTCGTGACGCTCGAGCGCTACGGCATCACCCTCGACGAACTGGCCGGCGAACTCAACGCCCGCCGCCACTAGTCATTGGGGACGTTCTTAAACGACTAGTTAGGCGAGGGGCGTGGATTCCCATTCGCCGGTGGGGTGGGGGATATCGAAGGCCCGGTAGCCGCAGTCGTAGGCGTGGGCCTGGGCCTCGCGGATGTTCCAGCAGATGTCGCAGGCGCGGTGCGCGTCCGAGCCAAAGGTGATGGGCACCTCGGCATGGGCGAAGCGGCGCAACAGCCCGGTCGCGGGGTAGTAATCGTCGAGCCCCTTGCGCGGTGCGGCGGTCGAGACCTCAACGCGGCGACCCGTATCGTGGGCGCATTCGGCCATCTGCTCCCAAAACGGCGCGGGGTCAAAGTCGGGTGCAAAGCCGTCCTTCGAAAAGCGCATGACCAGGTCGGGATGGGCCATCGCGTCAAAGTTGAGTGAGCTTTCGCAAGCACGGCACCAGTCGTCGACGTAGCACTCCCACACGCCGCGCACGCCTAAGTTTTCCCAAACATGCAAGTTGGTATCGTCGTCGATCCAACCGCAAAGGGAATCGGGTGTATCGGGGCGCGCGACGTCCTCTGTCCCTGCCGTGCCCGCGGCGCCTGCCGCAATATCGCCCGGGTTGCCAATCCAGTGCACGCTGCCCAGACGTACGACGGCGCCCTGGGACCAGTGCTCTACCAAGGGCTCGCAGCCCTCGTACCAATCGCATTCAAAACCGTAGATAAAGGTGAGCTCCGGCGCAATCTGCGCGGCGAGTTTGCGGGCGTCCTCAAAGGCCAAACGATGTGCCGGCAAGTCGCCCTCGACGACCTGCACCTCGCAGTTAGCATCCATACTGGCGGGCAGGGTAAGGTGGTCGGTCGAGACCATGACGCGGCAGCCGGCGGCAGCAGCGGCACGGACGTTGTCCTCGAACGAGGCGTGCCCGTCCGAGAACGAGGTATGAGTATGGCAATCGACCAGCGGGCAGGCGGGCATGGCGACTCCTTTGCATTTGGTGAATCCGCTCCATTGTAATGGTGCAGCTCTCAACACGCCGCGCACGCCGGGTGCCGAAATCGAGTGGAAAGGCGGGGCGGCGCGTGCCGGCGCCGGCGACTACTTGCTTCGTGCCGCCGCGCGTTTGGCCTGCACTGTTACCATCGCGTGTCTCACGGCGGTGATGGGGCGATAGCGGATCATACGCGGTCCCGACCAACGCATAACCTCGCGGATCTTCTCGCGCATGGCAGGCCGGTAACAATGCGAAGGACATGCCGAGCAAAATGTCTTGGTGCCCATGTGCGGGCAGTGCTCAATGCGCGCGATGGCGTATTTCTGCAGCTCGGCGCATTCGGGGCAGAGCGTAATGGTTCGAAGGCCGAGTTTCACGCGCACGGACTCATCGCCGCCAGCCTGTTCGACCACATGCCCGCCGCCATGATGCCCACGACACCACAGCGCAATCATCTGCGACACCATTTGGGCCTCACGCTCACGTTTGCGTGCTAGCTCCGGTGTGTCGACTGGGCGCGCCATTAGCTCAGCCTCCCGTGCTCGACCGAAAGCGAGAAATCGGCAAACGCGCAGGTGCTGGCACGGTGGCTCACGAGCACAATGGTCTTGCCGCGGCGCTTGAGCTCGTCGATTGCCTGCATCACGGACGCCTCGTTGAGAGCATCGAGCGCGCTGGTGGGTTCGTCGAGCAAGATGAAGGGTGCGTCGTTGAGGAAGATGCGCGCAAGGCCGATGCGCTGGCGCTCGCCGCCCGAAAGCGAGTCGCCCAGCTCGGCAACGGGCGTGTCGAGTCCCTGCGGCAGACGGTCGATGAGCGTGGTGAGTGAGGCGGAGCGGCAAGCGTCGAGCAGCTCGGCATCGGTGGCGTTGGCGTGCGCGACCAGCAGGTTCTCGCGTACGGTGCCGCAGAACAGATGCGTGTCCTGGGTCATATAGGCCTCGTGGCTGCGCAGGCTCGCCGTGTTGATGTGGCGGGCATCGACGCCGCTCACCGTGATGGTGCCGGCTGCGGGGTCCCAAAAGCGCATGAGCAGCTTAAGCAGCGTCGACTTGCCCGAACCCGAGCGCCCCATGATGCAGGTCATGGTACCGGGCGCAAAGGTGCAGGTCACGTCGTCGAGGATGAGACTCGCAGCGGTGTCGTTCGCGACCTGCTCTGTGGCGCCCGCACCGCCCGCGTCCACGCCGCCCACATAGCTAAAGCTCACATGCTCGGCTGCGGCGCCGGCAAACTCAACGTTCTGTCCATCGGCGACCTCGGCGCACTGGGGCTGCTCGTCGAGCAAATCGAGCACGCGTGCGCCCGAGGCGAGCGTCTCCTGCAGTGAGGCGCCCAGGCGGCTCACGGCCATCACCGAGCCAAACGACGACACAAAGGTAAAGACGGCGACAAACGCTGCGGCAAAGTCAATCGTTCCCGCAGCCACCAGCTGCAGCGCACGCCCGAGCATCACCAGATTAGCCACAAGAATAAGCGCATCGGCTACGGCCTCGCTGACCGCCTGGCGGCGCTTGAGGCGCGCGTCCACGGCGCCGACTTGCTCGGTCAGCTTGCCCAGGGCACGGCTGCGATCGGTGCCACCGGCAAACTGGATGGTCTCGCCCGCGCCGCGCAGACTGTCGAGTACAAAGGCGCCCAGCTTACCGGCGCCCTCGCGGCTCTGGCGGCCGGTGGTGCCGCATGCCTTGGCCGAGGTCAGGGGCAGCAGCACGCCCAGGACCGCGTAGGCCACGAGCGCGATGCCCGCGAGCTCGGGGCTCACAGCCAGCAAAAAGCCCTCAAACACAACGGTGCAGACCAGAGCTATGGCAATGGGCGAGATGGTGTGCGCGTAGAAGACCTCGAGCAGCTCGATATCCGAGGTGACCAGGCTCACGAGCTCGCCCTTGCCGCGGCCCTCGAGCTTGGCGGGGGCGAGCTGGCGCAGGGCGCCAAACACCAGGTCGCGAATGTGTGCGAGCAGACGGAATGCGATGTAATGGTTGCAGAGCTGCTCGCCGTAGTGGAGCGGCCCGCGCGCGATGCCGCAGGCGGCACAGGCCGCGCATGTGACGATAAGACCAAGCCCCAAGGCGTTGCGGCCCAGCGCGGCCATAAGGCCAAGGGCGCCAAAGGCCGGCACGAACGCGGCGGTGAGCATGCCAATGCTGCCCAGCGCGACGGCTAGCACAAGCCAGCCGGCAAGCGGTCGGACGAGCCCCATCATGCGCCACATGATGGACGGCGCCGAGCGACGGGCGCGGCCGGAGTCAGGCACCGCGGCAGCGGAAGACGAGCCGGCACCGTTGAGGCCATCGGTACGGGCGGTGCTGCCGTCAACAGCCTCAACCGCGCCGGCATCCTCGGCATCACCCTCCGCATACGCATATGCCGAGAGCTGCTCCTGGCTGTTCCACATGCGCGCATAGGCGCCCGCGGTTGCCAAGAGCTCGCCGTGAGTCCCGCGCTCGGCAATGCGACCGCGCTCCAGCACCAGAATCTGATCGGCGTCCACGATTGTCGACAGGCGATGCGCCACCACGATTACGGTGTGCTCGCCGGCGAGCGATGCAATGACCTCGCCGATTGCGGCTTCGCTTGTGGCATCGACGTTGCTCGTCGCCTCGTCAAACACATAGATCGGCGAGTCGTGCAGCAGGGCGCGTGCCATGCACACGCGCTGGCGCTGGCCACCCGAAAGGTTGGTGCCGCCCTCGTTAATCACCATGTCGAGCCCGCCGTTGGCCTGCACAAAGGCCGCCACGCGCGTGCGGCCGAGCGCGCGCAAAAGCTCGGCGTCGGTGGCGTTGGGCTGGGCGAGCAGCAGGTTGTCGCGCAGGGTGCCGGCAAACAGGTAGCCGTTGGTGGGCACCAGCGTGACGGCGCGCATGAGTGAGGCGGCCGTGGCATCGCGCAGCTCGACGCCGCCAATGCGAACGCTGCCACGGTAGGCACCCTTGCGGCCCGCGATAATCCCCGCGAGCGTGGACTTGCCGCCGCCGCTTTCGCCCACGAGTGCCACGAGCGAGCCGTGCGCAATGGTCGCGCTGGCGCTGTCCAGCACCGTGCGGTTGCCGTATGCATAGCTCACGCCCGCGAGCTCGATATCGCCGCGACCGTCAAGCTCAACATCGCCGCGCTCGGGCTCGGGCGTATCCAAAATGCCAAACATGCGGCGCGAGGCGGCCATGCCGTTCATGGCCGTGTGGAACAGCGATCCCAGGCGGCGCATGGGCAAAAAGAACTCCTGCGACAGAAAGACGATGAGGAAGGCCGCCTCAAAGCCAATCTTGCCCGTGGCGAGCTGCAGCGCGGCTACGATAATGCCGAGCGCGGCGCCCATATAGACGACCAGGTCCATAACGCAAATGGAGCGCAGCTGCATCACCAGCAGGCGCATGGTCGCTGTGCGGAAACGCTCGGACTCGGCGTTGATGCGCTCGTGCCAGCTGCGATCGGCCTGGTAGACCTTAAGGGTGGTGAGACCCTGCACGGCCTCCAGGAACATGCCGCCCAGATCGACATAGCTGCCCCAGTACTCGGCACCGATCTTTTTGGCGTTGCGCATGACCATCATGATGGAGACGGGGATGACCGGAACGCAGGCGAGCAGCAGCGCGGCAGGAAGACCCGCCTGGCCCACGAGCAGTACAAACAGCGTGATGGGTGCCAAGCCGGCAAAGAAGAGCTGCGGCAGGTAGCCGCCAAAGTACACCTGGAGTTGCGTGGCGCCCTCGACGCTGGTCTGGACGGCCTCGGCGGTGGGGACGGTCTCGGTGTAGGAGGGGCCGAGTGCGGTGAGCTTGTCGTAGACGAGCGAGCGCACGCGGCGGACGGCCTCGAACGCGGCCCTGTCGCCGGCGCGTTGGGCCAGGTAGATGGAGGCGGCGCGCGCGATGATGGCGGCGGCGAGCGGCGAGGCCGCCTGTGCGAGGGCATCGACGGCGAGCGCGGCGGAAAGGCCGTCCGTGACGATGCCGCCCAAGATGCGCGCAAGCACCCACATCACCGTGATGTTTGCCATGAGCGCGATCCACTTAAACAGGACGCTTGCCATAATGTAGGGCGTTGCCTGCGGAACCAGGGAGAAGAGCCGCTTCTCGAACATGAAACCTCCTATGCCGTAACGGTGCCGGGCTGGGTCCTCGGCAGCCGCTTAGTTAGCCAAATGCAACTAGAGTAGCATCGTGCAGCCTGTAAGTATGCCGAGGGTAATTTTTTGGCCGATGAACTGCGTAGAAAGTTCAAAATTGTTGAGTGTAGTGAACTTTGTGGTGGACGGAGTGCGAGCGCAATTCTGATCGTGCGCGGCCCCGCTCCAAAACATGTACATCAGCCTCCAAAAGCTGCAAAAAATGACATGTTTGGAGGCTGGCGTACATGTTTGGATAGGGGCGAGGGCGGCGACGGACGAAAGTCACGCCTGTGCCACGTCCGATGTGCTAGCGTTTGGGTGAATAAAACGAGCCCGTGCGGAAAGGATCCGGACCGTATGCAACGTGGAAGTACATCTCCGCTGTCCCGCGAGACCGATGCACCCGAAACTATCGTCAAGCTGGAGTGCGACATCGACGATGCGTCGCCCGAGGTGCTCGCCTATGCCGCGGACCGCCTGCGCGAGGCGGGCGCCCGCGAGGTGCACTGGTTGCCTCTCTACTGCAAAAAAGGCCGCCCCGGTTGGCAGCTGCAGGTAATCTGCGCCCGCGAGGACATTGACCGTCTGCAGACGATTATCTTTTTGGAAACCACCACGAACGGCATCCGGCGCCAGGTGATGGAACGCGTCTGCCTGCCGCGTCGTTTTGAGCAGGTCGCGACGCCTTGGGGCGAAGTGGCCGTCAAGGTGGCCACCCTGCCCGACGGCAGTGAGCGTGCGGCGCCCGAGTACGAGGACTGCGCCCGTCTTGCCCGCGAGCATAACGTGCCGCTCCAGCGCGTGATGCAGACGGCACAAGCCTCGGCACTGCGATTTGAATAGCGCGGCCGGCGACATCTCGCGCCCGGCCACATCAGCCCCACCCGAAAGGACCACCATGAAATACCTCATCGCTTCCGACATTCACGGCTCGGCATACTGGACCGAGCGTCTGGTCGCCGCAATCGAATCCGAGCAGCCCGACCGCATCGTGCTGCTGGGCGACCTGCTCTACCACGGCCCGCGCAACGACCTGCCGCGCGACTACGCCCCCAAGCGCGTGATTCCGCTGCTCAACGCCCTGGCCGACCGCATCATCGCCGTCCGCGGCAACTGCGACGCCGAGGTCGACCAGATGGTGCTCGACTTTCCCGTCATGGCGGACTACGCCACGCTGTTCGATGAGGCCGGCCGTGAACTGTTCCTGACGCACGGCCACGTCTTTGGCGCCGGCATGCACAACAGCGTCGACCACGTGCCCGCGCTGCCCGAGGGCTCCGCGCTCGTCTACGGCCACACGCATATCAAGGTTAACGAGGCAAGCGAGGCACGCCCGGGCCTATGGCTCTTCAACCCCGGCAGCGTGAGCATCCCCAAGGACGGCACGCACAGCTACGGCATCTACGAGGGCGGCGCGTTCCGTCACGTGATCCTGGAGGAGAAATAATCATGGCGCAGCACATGGCTCGGCAAAATGCCGAGGGCTCGCGCGATCTGTCCACGCTGGTCGACGTGTCGGCCGAGCTGCAGCATTTGGTGCAGACTATCTGGCGTCTGCGTCAGCCCGATGGCTGCCCGTGGGACCGCGAGCAGACGCACCGCAGCATTGGCAAGAACATGATCGAGGAAGCCTACGAGGCGCTCGATTGCATCGAGGCGGACGACGTGGCGCATCTGCGCGAGGAGCTGGGCGACGTGCTCATGCAGGTGGTACTGCATGCGCAGATTGCGGCGGACGCCGGCGAGTTTACACTTGCCGATGTGGCACGCGATATCGACGCCAAGCTCATCCGTCGTCATCCGCACGTGTTTGGCGATGCGGACGCCGAGAGCTCCGATGAGGTGCTCAAGATCTGGGACGAGGTTAAGCTTGCCGAGAAGGCTGCAAAGGACAAGGCCGTGGCAGCGGGCGAGGCTGCGCCCGAGGGCCTGCTCGACGGCGTGCCCACGCATCTGCCGGCGCTGATGCAGGCTCAGAAGGTGTCGCGCAAGGCGGCTGCCGTGGGCTTTGAGTGGGAGACAGTCCAGGACGTGTGGGACGAGGTCGCCGAGGAGCGCGCCGAGTTTGAGGCCGAGACTCCCGGCTCGCCCGAGCGCGAGATGGAGTTTGGCGACCTGCTCTTTGCTCTGGTCAACGTTGCGCGCAAGGAGGGAATCGACGCCGAGAGCGCCCTGCGTGCCAGCACGGCAAAGTTCCGCCGCCGCTGGGCCGCGATGGAGCAGATGGCGGCCGACGCCCACGTGGATCTGGCCGAGCTTTCGACCCACGGCCTCAATGACCTCTGGGATGCCGCAAAGGCAGAGGAGTAAGACTGCGGGGGCGACGGGACGGACTTTCTCATCGCCCCCATTATTTTTCAAAAAGATTGTATCCCTTGGCTAACTTAGGGCATAATGCAAAAAGTGCGATAAGGCTAACTTATGAACCTGCGCGCCACTGTAGCGTGCAAGCCGTGTCGCCAAGCATTCAACCCGTTTCCAAGTGAGAGGGAGACAACATGAGCGATATTTTGGATGTCTACGGTCGCGAGGTAATCGACAGCCGCGGCAACCCCACCGTCGAGGTCGAGGTCGTGCTCGAGGACGGCAGCTTCGGCCGCGCGATGGTGCCTTCGGGCGCTTCGACCGGCGCCTTTGAGGCCTGCGAGCTGCGCGATGGCGACAAGGGTCGCTACCTGGGCAAGGGCGTCTCGCAGGCCGTCGAGCACGTCAATAACGAGTGCGCTAACGCCGTCGTGGGCCTCGACGCCTTCGACCAGCGCGCCGTCGATGCCGCGCTGATTGCCGCGGACGGTACCCCCAACAAGACCAATCTCGGCGCCAACGCCATTCTGGGCGTGTCGCTGGCAGTTGCCCGCGCCGCTGCCGAGTCGGCGGGTCTTTCGCTGTACCAGTACCTGGGTGGCGTCAACGCCCACCTGCTGCCCACGCCCATGATGAACATTCTCAACGGCGGCGTGCATGCCGACAACAACGTCGACTTCCAGGAGTTCATGATCATGCCGGTGGGCGCCCCGAGCTTTACCGAGGGCCTGCGTTGGTGCGCCGAGGTATACCACACCCTCAAGGGCGTGCTGCACGAGGCAGGCCTGGGCGGCGGCGTGGGCGACGAGGGTGGCTTTGCCCCCAACCTCAAGACCAACGCCGAGCCGTTCGAGTACATCACCAAGGCCGTGGAGAAGGCCGGCTTTAAGCCCGGCGTCGACTTCATGTACGCCATGGACCCGGCCTCGACCGAGTTCTACAACGCCGAGACCGGCATGTACGAACTCAAGGGCGAGGGCGTGGAGTACACGAGTGCCCAGATGGTCGATTACTGGGAGAAGCTCGTCGACACCTATCCCATCATCTCCATCGAGGACGGCATGGCCGAGGAGGACTGGGACGGCTGGGTCGAGCTGACCCGCCGCATTGGCAACAAGGTGCAGCTGGTGGGCGACGACCTGTTCGTCACCAACACCGAGCGCCTCAAGAAGGGCATCAAGCTGGGCGCCGCCAACGCGATCCTGGTCAAGGTCAACCAGATCGGCACGCTCACCGAGTCGCTCGAGGCCATCGAGACCGCCAAGGAGGCCGGCTACGCCTGCATCGTGAGCCACCGCTCCGGCGAGACCGAGGATTCCACGATCGCCGACCTGGTCGTGGGCGTCAATGCCGGCCAGATCAAGTCGGGCGCCCCGTGCCGTAGCGACCGCATCGCCAAGTACAACCAGCTCATCCGTATCGAGGACGAGCTCGAGGGCAGCGCGCACTACGCCGGCAAGGCCGCGTTCTACAACATTCGCTAGGCAAGCGGCGTGTGCGGGGGCGGGGCTGACTCGGATTCACCTCGCTCCCGCCGGGCACTGTTGAGCACCATTGGGCGCTGGGCCATATGGCTCAGCGCCTTTTTTATGTCGAGCAAGGGCCGCCGAAGGCGGTGCGCGCACTCGTGCTATAACTAAAAGACTTAGCGCAAACAAACCTCAACCGCACAAGGCGCACATGGATCAGATTTACGACAACAGGTACTATTCCGCCGGTTCGCGTGAGCCGTCACCTCGCCGTGCGCATTCGGTGCAGCTTGGCGGGTCCGATTACGCCGGTGCCGACCGCTCCATGCAGCGACCGACAAGTGCCTCACACTCCCGTGCTCAAATGAATATGCTGACGGACCGTCCGCCACGTTCGGTGCGCCCGGCGCATTCGGAGCGTGCTCAGCGTTCCTCGGATCAAACGCACGAAAAGCCGAGTAGGCCCTCGAACCGTTTTTCGGGCTCGGACTTTATGCGCTACGCCAACGACAACGCGGTGGTCAAGGCGATCTATGACTTTACGCATGGCCCTCTGCGTCCGCTGTTTATCGGTATCGTGGTGGCGCTGGTGCTCGTGAGCCTGTATTTCCCCGTGCGCGATCTGTACGTGGCAAAGCGTTCGAGCGATATCTTGGCCAAGCAGGTCGAGATTCGCCAGCAATACAATGATGAGCTGCAAAAAAGCGTCGACAAGCTGCTCTCGGAGGAGGGTATCAAGGACGCGGCGTCCGAGGACCTGGGCCTGGTGATGCCCGGCGAGAAGAAGATTGACGTGCTAGGCTTGGACGACGATTCGGACTCGTCGTCGAGCAAAAAGTCCTCAAACGCCAAGAAGGCCAGCGAAGTGGCCAAGGAAATCGAAGAAGTCGGCAAGGACGCGCCGTGGTACATCCAGGCGCTCGACATGCTGTTTGGGTTTAACGGCGTCGAGGGTCAGACGGTCGTGTCCAACGGCAAATAGCGCCCGGAGGGGAGCCCGCAATGACAAATTGCAAACGCTATAAGGTAGCCGCGATCGACCTGGGAACGGTGTCGTCGCGACTGGTGTTGGCCCAGGTCGAGGGCGGAGCGATTGTGGAATCGTCCAAGCATACCGAGATTACCGACCTGGGCGAGGGCGTGGACACGACGGGGCGCTTTTGCAAGGCGGCTGTCGAGCGTGTGCTCGCTGCGTGTCACATGTTTGTGGACGAGGCCCGTGCCTTTGGGGCCGTGTGCGTCTGCACCACGTGTACGAGTGCCGCGCGCGATGCGTCCAATGCCGCGCTGCTGTTGGACGGTCTGCGCGATCTGGGGCTTGAGCCACAGGTGATTCCGGGCGAGGTCGAGGCGCGCCTGACGTTTTTCGGCGTGGCGCACGACTTTGCCGGCGAGCGCATCATTGTTGCCGATTCGGGCGGCGGATCCACGGAGCTCGCGACTGGCGTGTACGCGCCGGAGCGCGGCGTCTTTGCGCTGGAGGGAACGCGCTCGCTGGACATCGGTTGTCGCCGCGTGACGGAGCGCTTTTTCTCCGCGTTGCCGCCCGCGGATGGCGAGCTTGCTGCCGCTGCCGCGTGGGCAGGCGAGCAGTTTGCCGCCTATTTTGAAGGCCTGCCTGTCGACTTTGAGCGCGCCGAACGCTTAGTCGCGGTGGGCGGCACGGTGACTACGCTGGTGGCTCTGGTCCACGAGCTGGAGCCGTATGATTCGAGCTTTGTGCACCTGCGCGAGCTTTCGATGGAGCAGGTTTCGGCTGCCATCGAGCGTATGTCCGCGCTGGATGTGGAGGGTATCGCCGCGCTACCGGGTGTACAGCCCAAACGCGCGGGCGTGATTCTGGCCGGCGTCGTGGTGATTCGCGAGCTCATGCGAGCCGGCGGCTACAAGACGCTCACCGTAAGTGAGAACAGCCTCCTCGCCGGCATGGCCGCCACCATCAACGAGGTTCTCGACGGCGCGACCCCCACCATCGCCTGGACCCCGAGCCTGAGCACCCTTTAAAAGTAGTCAAAAAAGCTCTGTCCCAAATGAGCTGCTCTGCAGTTGACGGCACCTAAAAGAAACGAGCCCGCATCCCTTGGGGACACGGGCTCGTAGACAATACGTGGTAGGGGCGGTGGGACGTCTGCGCATTTGCTGCGCAAATGCGCACCGGCTTCGGCCGCCTGTCGGCGCCCTCGCCGGCTCGCTACGGACGCTGCGCGTCCGCTTGACGCTCGCCCCCTCGCGGGTTCGAGCCCCACCGGCGTCCAAAAGAAACAAGCCCGCATCCCCATGGGGCACGGGCCCGTAAAAGCCAAATGGTAGGGGCGGTGGGACTCGAACCCACAATCCTTGCGGCGAGAGATTTTAAGTCTCCTGCGTATGCCAATTCCGCCACGCCCCCGTGAGACTAGAAGTCTAGCACAAGCCGTCCGTTACGCGTTGACGGCCATCGAGTGCTGCCCCGACTTCTCCAGGAACTCCTGGAACTTGGCTTCGTCGCCCTTGTTCTTGTACTGCAGGGCCAGCAGGTACTCCAGGCGGCAGCGCTTGACCGGGTCGTCGCCGACATCCTCGAGCATGCGCTCCAACTCGGGAATGTCGTTGTGGCGCTTGAGGATCATCGTGTCGTACATCAGCTGACACTCGTGTGCAACCGCCTCGGCTTGACCGCCCTCAAAGCCCTTGATCTCGCGCAACAGCTCTTTGGACTTTTTGCGGTCCTCCTGGCCAACATAGTAGTTAAAGGCCTTAATGACCAGGTCGACGCGCTGCATCTTGGGGAGGTTGAGTCCCAGCAGCAGGTCGAACATCTCGCTGGCGCGCTCGTGGTCCTCGCGCAGCAGATAGGAGTTCAGACGCAGGTAGTCGCGGTTGTAGCGCGGGTACAGCATGCTGGTGAGTTTGCCGTCGAGCAAACGATCGAACTCGTCCCACTGCTTGGCAGCCATAAGCTGCTGCAGGCGCTTAAACGTGGTGCGTTTTTTGATGCTAAAGAACACCGACACGGCGATACAGATGATAACGACGGCGGTCCAGAGTGTGCGGGAATCGGGCATATTAGGGTCCTTAGTCGCTCATAAAGCGAGCGGTATGACAACACGTACTGGATGTATTATACGCAGCGCGCAAGCAAACTGGCATAAAAGCTCATCGAGGCCGAGTGCCATCGCTCGCTGCGGTACACTTACCTAAAGTAAACCATGAAGGGAGACATTACCTATGAAGAAGATCGTTTTGGCTTGCGGTGCTGGCGCTGCTACTTCCACGCTCGTTGCCCAGAAGGTCGCTACCATGCTCGACGCCAACGGTTATGCCGGCAAGTATGAGATCGTGCAGTGCGCCATCTCTGAGGCCAAGGACGCTTGCGACGAGGGCGCCGACCTGCTGATCGCCACCACCGTTGCCCCCGAGGGCCTCACCTGCCCGTACGTGAGCGGCGTGCCCTTCATGACCGGCATGAACCGCGTCGCTGCCGAGAAGGCCGTTCTCGACGTTATGGCTCAGTAGGCGCTGACTGTATGAGTGAGCAGAACGCCAACCCGGTAGAGCTCTTTGGCATGCGCGTTGCCCATGTGGGCATTAACGCCACTGACCCGGCAGACGCCCTGGAGATCGCGGAGCTGTTCTCGACGATGATGGGCCTGCCCGTTATCGAGACCCCGGTTTCGTACTTTAACGATTCGCTGGTCGAGATCATGAAGCAGAACGGTCGTGGCGCCAAGGGCCACATTGGCTTTGCTGTCAACGACATCGATGCGGCCGAGAAGTGGTTTGCCGAGCGCGGGCTCGAGGTCAACGAGGAGTCGCGCGTGCTGCTGCCCGACGGCGGCACCAAGCTCGTGTACTTTAAGCGCGAGTTTGCCGGTTTCGCCGTGCATCTGTGCCGCGAGTAGCGCACAGGCTGCTATAGCTAGCAAAAAGGGATAGAGCCGCCTGGCCCTATCCCTTTTTTATGCCGAGGGGCTTCCTACCGCGGCAGGCGAATCGTAAAGCGGCTGCCGACGCCCTCGACTGAGGTCACGCCAATGACACCACCATGGCTATCGACGATCCACTTGGCAATGGCAAGCCCCAGACCCGAGCCCTGCGCGCCGGCGTCGCGTGCGTTGTCGGCGCGGTAGAACCGTTCAAACGCGTGAGCTGCGGATTCCTGGTTCATGCCGATACCCTCGTCCTCAACACTTATGTCGATCGTGCCTGCGCCCGCATCCGGCGCTACGCCAAACGAGATGGGCGTGCCCGCGTCCGAATACTTGGCGGCGTTTTGCACGATCACGCGCAGAGCCTGCTTCACGAGCGCCACGTCAACGGGCGCGTCGCAGCGCGGGTCGCTGACAAGCGCAGCGTCGTACGCCAGTCGATACGTGTGCGCGGCATCGATCATCTGTGACTCCTCGCATACCTCGCCGACCAGCGCGGCCAGGTTGGTATTCGCACGCCGCAGGACCGTGCGTCCGGCGTCGCCGCGTGCCAAAAACAGCAGCTGTTCCACGAGCTCTTGCATGTGCTCGCTTTCGGCCTTGAGGGACGCGATGGATTCTGCCAGCACGTCCGGGTCGTCTTTGCCCCAGCGGTCGAGCATGTTCACGTAGCCCTGAATCACCGCGATGGGCGTGCGCAGCTCGTGGCTCGCGTCGTTGACAAAGCGCATCTGCTGCAGCTTGGCCTCTTGCATCTGGCGCAGCAGGCGGTTGAGCGCGACCTCGATGCTTGCCAGGTCGGCGTCGCCGGTGGTGACGCTCGGCGAGTCGACGCTTGCGCGCTCGATGGCCTGCTCGAGCGTTTCCATCTTGCCGCCGGAGAGCTGCATGCGGCCGAGTTCGTCCACGCGCAGGGCCAGATCGTTGAGCGGCGCCATGGTGCGGCGCACGCGGCGGGCGCCGCCGAGCATGTTGAGCACGCTGATGACCTGCCAACCCACAACTACAAGGTAGAGAGGCCATAGCGTGACGAGGTCCTGCGCGAGGGGGAAAGTCTTGGTGGTACGCGCAAGCTCGACGGTATAGGTGAGCGTTGTCAGGTCCCAGCCGCGCGCGGGCGTCAGCGACATGCTGCGAACGGTGGCGCTGGGGATCCATCCTGCGGTAAACGCGCCGTTGGGCAGCGTCTGGTTGTATCCATAGACGAGGATCGCCACCGCAATAACCAACAGCAACAGATCGAGCCAGACGTAGCTCATCAGGCGGCGCCACATATAGCTCCAGTTGATGGCGCGGGCGATGGAGGTGACGCGCTTGGCCTCGGCATTACGCGCGGCAGACATAGCCCACCCCGCGCACGGTCTGGATGATGCGGGCACCGCCGGCGTCTTCGATCTTGGCGCGCAGGTGCGCGATGTGCACGTCGACGTTGTTGGTGTCGCCTACGTATTCGTAGCCCAGCGCCTCGTGCGCGATGCGCTCGCGCGTGAGCACGGTTTCGGCATGCGTCATAAGCAGGGCGAGGACGTCGAACTCGCGGGCCGTGAGCGCGATGGGCGAGCCGCCGACCGTGACTTCGCGGCGGTCGGGATCGAGCGCGACCGAACCCACGGCGAGTGCGGCGGGGGAGGGCGCGGCAGCGGTCTGGGCCGTGTCGGTTGCCGGGGACATTGTGGCGATACCGGCGGCCGTGCCGCTCGCTACGCCAGCCCCGGCCCCGCCGCCGCCAACGCCCGAAGCCGTCCGCACAGCCTCCGAGCGCTTTAGCGCCACGCGGATCCGTGCGAACAGCTCCTCAATGGCAAACGGCTTGGTCAGGTAATCGTCAGCACCGGCGTCGAGCCCGGCCACCTTGTCCATCACGGCATCGCGCGCGGTGACCATAATCACCGGCACATCCTTGTGCTTGCGGACACGCCGCAGCACCTCCATGCCGTTGAGCTGCGGCAGCAGTACATCGAGCAGAATCAGATCGTAGTCGCGCTCCAGCGCTAGGTCAACGGCGGTGCGGCCATCGGCGGCGTGCTCCACCTGGTAGCCCTCGTGCTCCAGCTCGAGCGTCACAAAGCGGGCGATTTTCTCCTCGTCCTCTACGATCAGGATCCGTGCCATGCGTGCCCCCATCTGCGATTACTTGTCGTCGTTCAGATTTTGCTTGATGTCGTCCGCGGCATTGGCAGCGCTGTCCATCAGGTTGTTGATGCTGCCGGGCACGTCGCCGTCGCTATCGATGCGGTAGCGCATGCCAAAGAACAGGCCAATCAGCATCAGCCATATCGTGGCGCCCCAGGCAAACAGCGCGACGATGGGAATCAGGATGGGGATGTTGAGGATGATCGCATCGCGGCGCGTGGCGATAAACTTGGTGTCCAGACTCAGGCGGAAGAGCTTTTTGAGGTACTCCCACACGCTGTCCATCTTCTTGGAGAAGTCGGTCTTTTCACTCGACTTTTCGTAGGCTGCCTGCGCGGCGACCATCTCGGCCGAGGGCTCATCGACTGGCGCGGACTCGGTGGCGGCATGCGCCGACGTGGTCTGGGTCTTGCCCTGCGACTCGAGCCAAATGATGGCATCCAAAACGTTGCCGTTGGCAGCGTCGAGCGCCGCCTTGGCATCGGTGTAACTCACGTTGCACTTGGTGCGGATGGTTTCAACTTTTTCGAGGTCGTCCATGACCTGTCCTTTCGTTCGATGGGCGCGACGCCGGGCGACCTGCCCGGGCGCGAGCGTTGCGTTCGTCGGCCTGCGTTGCGCGGTGCCGCCCGCCCTTGGTCGAACTCTATAGTGCAGGTTATAGATTAAGCGATTCTTGAGCCAAGATTAATGTTGGATGAGTTTTTGGGTGGCGAAGCGCGTGACGCGGGGCGCGCAGGCAAGGGGGAGGTCGGTTTTGCGTGGCGTGAAGGAGGGACGGTCTGATCTTTGGGATAGCTGATAGCGAGGTCTAATACTTTTCCGAGAAGTGAATGAGTGAAAACGGACCCCCGAAGCATCGACACTTTAGAGGTGCCGCTTCCTGCGGTTTCAATGCTGAAATCCCACGATTTTGCCGCCGAAAAATGCGGATGTTTCAGGGGTCCAAAAACAGCCGTTCACTTCGCGGAAAAGTATTAGACCTCAATAGCGGGGGATGGGGTGCCGGTGCAAAACGGCGTCAGAAATGGGGTAAACAAGGCAAACGGATCTAATGGATCAAAAATCACGTTGCAAAAGTATGAAAATATCCTACAATTGCAGCATGAAGTACTTTAGCAACATAACGGCGATAAGCGAGCTTTCCGAGAGCGAGGGCGTGTTCACCACAGCCCAGGCGGCTCGCATGGACATCTCTCGAGATGCGCTGGCACACTCATGTCGTGCGGGGCGTCTTGAACGAATATGCCACGGCGCCTACCGGATGTCTGGAACACAGCGCCGAGACACCGACGAGCTCAACGCTTTCTGGAAGCTCACCAATCCCTCCCTTTGCGCGTGGGAGAGAAAGCGCCAGTGGGACGGCATTGCAGTGAGCGGTACGACTGCGGCGAACCTGCAGCAAATGGGCGATTTCTACCTGTCCCCCTACAGGATGACCGCGCCCGCGCGTATCAATACAAGAAACGAATCCCTTTCTTTTGTAAAGCGCGAGATTGCTGAGCGGGACATCGTTTGGCTCGACGGCCTGCCGGTAACTAAACCCGAGCGCACGCTTGTCGATCTTTGCCTCGATTGCGAGGATCCCTCATTAATTATCGATGCCTATCACGACGCGCTTGGACGTGGACTCGATATACAACGGCTGAAGGATCTTGTAGAAGAGAACTCTAAAACCGCCAAACGACGCGAACTAATGAGGCCTTTGCTGATAGCTCTGGGTTGTGACTGAATACGCAGGCCTGATGTTGGCTAGTTGCAAGTTGGGGCAATCGTTTGTCCGTGCGACACGTTAATCTAAGTTACCGTTGAAAGGCGTTGCAACAAAGTGTTGCAACTGCCATGCATCGCGTTTAATCTTGATAACGCTGTGTCAATTAGCGGACAGTTCGTCCGTAGTTTGTTCCGATTGGATAGCATGAAAGACGTTAGGGAAGAGATAACTGCCAAACGCAAGGAGCTCGCGCTGACTCAGAAGGAGTTCGCCGCCGCTCTTGGCATGGGACCTAATGGTGATAGAACCGTCCGGCGTTGGGAGACTGGCGAGACCAGTCCATCTGCTACGGAGCTCACGTTTATACGCTCCCTAGGTTATCAGGCGCCCTTTGCGCAGGGTGATCGGGAGGACGCTCCTTTCACTTACATTGACCTATTTGCTGGTATCGGTGGCATTCGCTTGCCGTTCCAAGAACTTGGTGGTAAGTGCGTTTTTTCTTGCGAGTGGGATAAATATGCACAGAAGACGTACCGCATGAATTACGGTGATCAGCCAGCTGGGGACATTCATGACGTTCGTTCGGACGACATTCCAAAATTTAACGTTTTATTGGCGGGATTTCCGTGCCAGCCATTCTCGCTCGCGGGCGTTTCAAAGAAAAAATCGATGGGACGTGCTACTGGCTTTGAAGACAAGACGCAGGGGACATTATTTTTCGAAGTAGCTCGTATTATTCGCGACAAAAAACCTGATGCTTTCCTGCTGGAAAACGTTAAAAACCTAACGAGTCACGATCGCGGCAAGACCTTCAGGATTATTATGCAGACCCTTAAGGACGAGCTTGGTTACGATGTGCACTACAAGGTTCTTGATAGCAAGAATTGGACTTGCCAGCATCGTGAGCGCATTTACATTGTTGGCTTTAAGAAAAAAACTAATTTTGATTGGGACCAACTAGAGCTTGGGGGCGGTGGGCACACCGTCGGGGAGATTCTTGAAGATGCTCCTGATGATCGATACGTTCTTTCCGACAAACTGTGGGCTTATTTGCGTGCATATAAGGAAAAGCATCAGGCGGCAGGCAATGGCTTTGGCTATAGCACGGTTGGCCCCAATGACACGACAAGGACGCTTTCAGCACGCTATCACAAGGACGGAAGTGAGATTCTTGTTTCACGTGGCGAGGGGAAGAACCCTCGCAAGCTGACTCCGCGTGAATGCGCCCGACTTCAAGGGTTCCCCGATCAATTCATTATTCCGGTTTCGGATACGCAGGCATATCATCAATTTGGTAATTCTGTCACCGTACCGGCTGTGCGAGCAGTGGCCAAGCTGATGATGGGAGCGTATTTCGATGGACTACGGAGTTCTGAGTAGCTATTTTGACGGCGCGGTTGCGAAGAAACTCGTTGCTGTTGATATTGATAGAAAACGCAGCAACCAGCATGAATTCAACGGAACTGCGGAGCTCCGTTCCCTGTTTGGCGACGATGATATAAGAAATATACCGACGACCTTCGTATTTCTTTGCGACGATGCAGACCCTTTGTTTGATCACGGGTTTACGACTTGGTACGACGCGCGCAGGAAGCATCCGACTAGGACAGAATACAGGCTCTATTACAACGATAGCGAAGCGATACGAGCCTCGAGAATCGGTGACCTGATGGTCATTGCACCTTCAGACGAGCATGGTCTTCTGATTGTATTTGCTAGACAAGGATCAAATGCCGAGTGCCAATTAAGATGGCTTTTCGGTTTGAACGAAGTTGACGACAGTGGTTTTTCGCGGTCAACCGCAGATGACAGGCGAATAGACTCAATCGCCGCATCCATTCTTGAAGCGATTGGCATCGAAGTTTCGCTTCCCACGTCGGCTGTTACGTATTTGGATGAAATGGTCGAAAAGTTCGGTGATTCTTTTCCCAAAGGGATTGAATTCACGAGGTATTCCATCTCGACTTTGGGTGTGCTTGATTGGAGGAGCAACCCCGACAAGTGCCTTCTTGACTGCTATGAGCGAGAAGAGATTCTCTTTAAGGTATTCGAGAGACATTTGCTTGAGCGCGATTTGGCTCCCTATCTAAGAGGCGATCTCGATGTTGATGGAGTGTTACGGACCACGATGTCAGCTTTCCAGCGGAGGAAATCGCGCGCGGGAACTGCTTTCGAGCATCAACTTGAGTACCTGTTTAAGGGATGGGGCATAAGTTATTCCACTCAGCCGTATACTGAGGGCAAATCAAAGCCAGATTTCATTATGCCGTCGATTGAGGCTTATAGAAATCCTTTGTATCCTGCCGAGAAGCTGACCATGCTTGGCGCAAAAACGACCGTTAAAGAGCGCTGGCGCCAAGTGTTGGAAGAAGCGGATAGAATTGAAAATAAGCATTTGATTACACTTGATGTGGCGGTGAGCACTGAGTACACGGACTCGATGCGCAGGCATAGTCTCCAACTGGTTGTGCCTCGTCCTGTATTTGGTTCATATACGGCTGAACAGCAAAGCTGGCTGATGGACGTAGGGGAGTTTTGCCAACTACTGGTCGATAAAGAACGACAATAGTTCATTTCTATACCGGAGTTTTACATAGCCAGCTTAATAATAAGCGCGCAAGTGCGTCGGGCATAAATGACGTCCTTGCGCGCCGATGCTTTGCCTAAGTATCCGCTAGCCCATAAGAACTGCGAGCTTCATCGAGTTTTCAACGGCGGTGTAGCTCATAGCGCCCTTGCCGACCTTTTGCGGATCGTAGTCAGATTGCTGAATGACACCGCTGTATTGAGCGACGACATTTTCAAATGCCGGGCTATCGAGGAACTTGTGAGGATCAGTTTTCCAATACACCTTCCCCTGATCATCTGCTTCCATCAATGCGCGGAGGCCACAGACTAGGGGGTAGATAAAGCCATCAGGAACAGGATTGTCCGTTGCCTTTTCAAAGAAGGGAGTTTTGTATTCATTGCGACTATTCTTAAGGCTCTTAACGGCGCCGATTTTTCCGTAGCTTCCTGTTTTGTTGTAGTGCTTGGGGAAACGCGAATAGATTTCATCGTATAGACCGGGAAGGTCCGTAGCCACTTTGAGTGCGCTGAGAACTTGCGGATTCTTGAGTTCGCGGCGCGCTGAACCAGCAGCTTTGCTTACTCGGTCATCCCTCATAAGCTGCAAGAACTTTTCCTGGCACTTCTCCTTGCCGCTATAGACTAGGGGAAGTTGTGGCGCTTCGATGTCGCCAGAGGTGACGTTACTCGAGATGAGCGATAACGGGATCCAAGAGAGTGCGACAAGCTTTCTGGATTCAATGGGGTTGCCGTCGTTGGTTTTCCAGCTGATTTTGGCTGCAAATTCAGGATATTTTTCGGCATAAAGAGCCTTAAAGGAATCGAAAAGACCTTCCTGATTGCCCTTGGTGCCTTGTGTGAGTTGAGCGTTATTGTTGCGAGCGTCGCAGATTTCCAAAAGTGAGGTGCGGAAGTTCTCAACGCAGAGCGCATCGTTTGGGTCGGTTGGAACGAGCAATTCGACAGGAATCGAGAAGTCTAGAGTGCTTATGCCTTTCTCTTTGAGGGCTGCTTTTTCTTCACGGAGAAGTGACAGGTACTCTTCAATATCGGTTCGACGGTTCATCCATGTTTGCTTGAATGAATCCCAGATTGTGACTTCGTTCTTTTTGGGAGGTCGATTGCCAAGCGCATGTTCGGCTTCGCTGAGAATGTAGCTGCCGATTGCGAGTGTGTTGTGGCCGCCGTCAAGAATTCCCTCAACTTCGTCGTGAGAAGCAAAGCTTAGACGATAACGCCCGCGATCAAGGGACTCGTAGCTCGAGGACGCGAGCAGAATTCCCTTTGATTTAAAAGGGAAGAGCTTTTGCGTGGGAGAAAGCTCATCAGCGCGAATGGATGCCTGAATAGCATCGGTCACTGAGCCCAAACGGGAATTGCGGGGGTTGGCATCGAGATCGAGAGTGTCGATAATTTTGATAATGGATTTGGGGGACATCAGCCCGACGATCTTTTTAATGTTTCCAACTTTTTGCTCGTAGCTGTCGGTAAAGCGAACAATAATGTCGGTGCTCATAGCGAAACCCTTTCGTCTAAAGTGGTCAAAACAACAGGCCTGCGCTCTTGGAGTGCCGGAGATTGAAAGGGAGCATCGCTAACAAAAAAGCTGGTCTCCCAGCTCTAGACGAAAGTCATAACGGTGATCGGGCGTTATGGTGTTGTGCCTAGAGACATCCGTCTCATCTTCCAGCCCCTATCCAGGAAGCTTGATCGAAGGATCTCACTGACCGAGGAAGAGATCAAGATCTGTGGGCATATAAATCGGGTCCCTTCTACGTGAACGGTAGGTAAGCGGTGGTGATCGGTATTTTGTGTCCGCACGACGTGTGACACTTAACCTGCCGTCCTATTCTGCCGCGGCGGTATGAATTTGAACAACGACCCTCTAAGGAGCTCGATACCAATGAGTGACAACACCAAACATCTTGCAAAGAAGTGCGTCAAGGACGCGGGACCGTGCTTTGCGCTGTGCGTAGCCGGCGCAGCGGTCGCGCTGCTGGCTGTTTTGGGGCCATTCGACGTGCTCCGAAGTGCCAGTTCCCTGCACGTTATCATCGCCCTTGCCGCCGCCATGATGACCGGCGGCGTGCTCGATTTGATCTTTTGGGTGCTCGACCCGTTTGGATGGAAGAACGAGGGGTAAGCCCTAAGGGATGGATACCCCGCAGCAACAGGAGGTCCCCGTGATCTGGTTTACCAGCGATACACACTTTGGACACGAGAACATGCTACGGCTTAGCGATAGGCCTTGGTCGACTGTTGCGCAGATGAACGACGCCATGGTCGCCAACATTAACAGCAAGGTTGCTGCGGATGACGAGCTCTACATCTTGGGCGACTTTAGCTTTAAGATGACGGTCCAAGACGCCCACGAGCTGCGCAAAAGCATTGCATGTAGGCGCGTCCATCTGCTGCTCGGCAACCACGACAAAGACTGGACGCAGCCTGCGGTAGCGGATGCTTTTATCGTCGAGCCGCCCATTTGCGTGCTCAGGATCGACCGCCAGAAAATCGTGCTGAGCCACTATCCCATGGTCGACTGGCAGGGCATGTCGCACGGCAGCTGGCATCTGCACGGGCATATCCATAGCTGCGGCGGCGCGTATAACAAGTTCAACCTTCGGCAGGGGCTGCTGCGCTATGACGTGGGCGTGGACGCCAACGGTTACGCCCCGGTAAGTTTGGATGAGCTCAAGTTATGGTTTGCGCAGGTAGACGAGCTGGTGCAGTGCGTTAAATGGCCGTGGTGGGTCAACGCCACGGGCGACGAGCAGATCGAGCGCGATCTCGAAACCTATAAGAGGGAAGTGGTGATCCGATGACGGTCTATGTGACGGGCGATATTCACGGCGGCCTCGACATGCAAAAGCTGCTCGACTGGGAGCTTGGGGATAGTCTGACGAGCGACGACTATCTCATCATCGCGGGCGACTTTGGCCTTCCGTGGGATTTCTCTGCCGAGGAGTGCGCCGACATCGCCTGGCTGGAGTCGCGGCCCTATACCGTGCTGTTTGTCGACGGTAACCACGAGCGCTTCGACCATTGGGCGGAGCGTCCCATGGAGCTGTGGCACGGTGGGCTGACACAGCGCCTGTCGGACACCTCTCCCATACGGCGCCTGACGCGTGGCGAGATTTTTGAGCTCGACGGCTCAACGATCTTTACTATGGGCGGTGCCACGAGCGTGGACAAGGAATACCGCATTCCGTATTCCAGCTGGTGGCCGCAGGAGCTGCCGGACGAGCGCAACTTTGAGGAGGCGCGGACAAAGCTCGACAGCGTAGACTGGAAGGTCGACTACGTGATCACCCACACCTGCTCTACGCGCATGCTTTCGCCCACGCTCTATCCGGGGCCTGGCTGGAATTACCCCGCCGTTGATCGGCTTACGGCATTTTTCGATGAGCTGGAAGACCGCTTGGATTACAAGCGCTGGTACTACGGGCATTTTCATCGGGATGCCAACCCTGCCGAGCGCCATACCGTGCTCTACGACTGCATCGTTCGCCTGGGCGACGAACTCCAGCCCTGGGATGTTGCGTAGGGGTGGGGTGCCTGATTACTCAGCCGTTACGGTAATGTTCTCCCTGTGCTTGCGGATAACATCCCAGCTAAAATGCTCGACCAGCTGCTCGGCAGAGCGCGGCGTGGTGCCCGGCGCGATGCCTGTTTGTCCGGCGAGCCAACCCAGCAGCGCTTCGGGCGTGCCAAAGCGGGCGCGGAGTTCGCCCAGGTCCAGATCGCGGTCTCGTTTGGAAAGGCGGCGGCCGTCCGGTGCCATGAGCAGCGGAATATGTGCGTAGTGCGGCGTGGGCAGTCCCAACAGGTGCTGCAGATAGATCTGGCGCGGCGTGGACCCCAGCAGGTCGCATCCGCGCACGACCTCGGTGACGCCCATGGCAGCGTCGTCGACCACCACGGCTAGCTGATAGGCAAACACGCCGTCGCTGCGGCGCACCAAAAAGTCGCCGCACTCGGTGGCGAGTGCTTCGCATTGGGCGCCGTACGTGCGATCCACAAATTCGATCACGTCGTCTGCGAGGTCGTCGACGGTGGGCACGCGCAGACGTGTGGCCGGCGCGCGCAGGGCGCTGCGGCGGGCCACCTCCTCGGCCGAAAGACTTCGGCAGGCGCCACGGTAGATGGGCGTGCCGTCGCTCGCGTGCGGTGCACTCGCGGCGTGGAGCTCGGCGCGTGTGCAAAAGCAGGGATAGGTGAGGCCGGCGTATTGCAACTGGTGCAGGGCGTCCTCGTACAAGTCCAGGCGGTCGTGCTGGTAGTAGGGGCCTTCGTCCCACTCCAGCCCCAGCCAGGCCAGGTCGTCAATCAATTGAGCGGCAAGTTCGGGGCGCTTGCAGCGATCGTCCAGGTCCTCAATGCGTAACACGATGCTGCCGCCCTGGCTGCGGGCCGAAAGCCACGCGCACAGGCAGCTGAACACGTTGCCCAGGTGCATGCGGCCCGAGGGTGACGGGGCAAAACGGCCCACGACAGGCGCGGGGGCGGGGACGAGCTTGCTGTTGGTCGCCGTCGACGTGGCCACGGCGGGCGTTGCTATGTTGCATGCGTTGATATCCATGCGGACGAGTATAGCGCGGGGTGAGGTGAGGGGAGGCGTCGTCGATGCTCGCAAGTTGCCGCGGCCACACGTTGCGCGTGCCGGACCACCGGCTCGGCGCCTTAATCGTCGTCAATCAATCTAGCCCTCAAACGACAGAAACCCCGGCAGCTCTTCGCAACTGCCGGGGTTTCCGCGGAAAAGGGGGACATGATCCTCAAGCGGACGGCAAAGGGGCAAACCGTTTTCGCTCAACTGCTTTATGCCCCTCAACTGGCGGCTCAATCAGCGAATGCCGCGCCCACACAAAGCCGCTACACCTGTGATGGAGCTATGAAGTGGTATCTATTGCCGGAGCGGGCTATGCCAAGGAGTGTTCCAGATTACCGGCAGATAGGGAACGTCACCAGGTGCCGGCGGCGGGCGTGACTTTTGTCCCGTTTTGACGCTCCGCTGACTTAGATGTTCGTCACATGAACCCGCAAACGTGGGACAATGACGCTACTGGTACCACAGACAAAGGATGTGCCTATGAACGCCCCCGTTGCCCAGCCCTGTCGGCAGCGCCGCCTGTTTGCGCGGTTCGCTTCCGTCTGCGCACTCGTCGCGCTTGCGTTGTTGCTGCTGCCTGCCGTCGCGCACGCCGACGGCTACTCCATGAGCCAAACCTATATCGGTGCCACGGTTGAGGCCGATGGCTCGCTGACCGTTGTCGAGGGACGCCAGTTCGATTTCGACGATGACATTAACGGCGTGTATTGGGATATCAATACAGGCTCTAACCAGCAAGGCGGCTCGGTGGTCGTCAATGTGCTGAGCGTCGAGGAAGACGACACTGCGTTTAACAAGGTCGACAGCGCAAATAAAGGCGACGACGGCGTTTACACGGTGGAACAGTCCGACGACGGCGTAAAGATTAAGGTGTTCAGCCCTCACGAGAGCGGCGACAGCGCAATCTACTACGTGAGTTATTCCATGACCGGTGCGGTTATGAACTGGGCCGATACCGCCGAGCTCTACTGGAAATTCGTCGGCGACGGCTGGTCGGCGGACTCCGATGACGTCGAGATGGAGGTCTACTTTGCAAATGCCGCTGCCGGGACGGCTGCCGTCAAGGGCGATAACTTCCGCGCATGGGGCCACGGCCCGCTGACGGGCGACGTGTCGCTCGATGCGGACGAGCCCATGGTCACCTATACCATTCCCTGCGTGCACCAGGGCGAATTCGCCGAGGCACGCATCGCCTTCCCTAGCGACTGGGTGCCGCAGCTTGCCGCTTCGGGCGAAGAGCGCATGTCAACGATCCTGAGCGAAGAGAAGGAATGGGCCGACGAAGCTAACGCCCGCCGTGAGCACGCGCGTGCGGTTGCCAGCGCGATTGCCGTGGTGTGTGTTGTCGTGGCGGTTGCCTATACCGGTGTAATCGTGATGCTCAAGCTGCGCAGGCCCAAGCCCAAGCCGCTCTTCCAGGACGAGTACTTCCGCGATGTGCCCTCCGCCGATCATCCCGCGGTGCTTGCAACTCTTATGAGCTGGAACGACGTGCCCGATCAGGCATATATCGCCACGCTGATGAAGCTGACCGACGACCGCGTGATCAAGCTGGAAGAAGCGACCGAGACCAAGAAGAAGGGTCTGCTCCGTCGCGAAAAAGAGGAGCAGACGTATCGCATCACAGTGACCGACGAGGCCTGGAAGGCTGCCAAGAAGGACGGCATCGATCGCGACGTGCTCAAGGTCTTCTTCGCTGGCGTTAAGCCCGATAAAGACGGCGTCCGTTCGCGCACGTTTAGCGAGTTGGAGGAGTACGCTAGCGAGCGCACCACATCTGTTGGCGACAAGCTCGAGGACTATCAGAGCACAGTTAAGGGCAAGCTGGAGGCGCGCGAGCTTATTGCATCGGATGGCACTATCGCGATGGTGGCCGGCCTGGTTCTCGGCATCATCATTGTCTTTGGCATTCTGGGCTCTCTGTTCTATACCGACTTTGCGGATGCCAACGTCGGTGCCGCTATGATCTCGATCCCCGTTACGATCGTGGGCTTTGTCCTGAGCTGCACCTTCCGCCGTTACACGCCGGAGGGCGCCGAGGTGGCGGCTCGCTGCAAGGCGCTCAAGCATTGGCTCGAGGATTTCACACGCCTAAAGGAAGCCGTCCCGGGCGATCTGGTGCTGTGGAACAAGCTGCTGGTGATGGGCGTTGCCCTAGGCGTTTCGAAAGAAGTGCTGCGACAGCTGGCCGAGGCCGTGCCTGCGGACCTGCGCAACAGCGACGATTTCTACGACAACTACCCCTGCTACTGGTGGTATTACCATCACTACGGCAACGAGTCTCCGCTCGATTCGTTCAACGATGTGTATCACGAGACCATCCGCGAGTTGGCTTCGAGCTCCGATAGCTCGAGTGGCGGCGGTGGTGGCGGCTTCTCGGGCGGCGGAGGCGGCGGCGTCGGCGGAGGCGGCGGCGGAACGTTCTAGCGAGCGCTTGCTTTGGGGTGGATCTTTCTGGGCGGTTGCCAGGGAAGATTCATCCCATTTTTGTGCATCGAAACGGGTCAAACTTTCCGCTGAGGACCTTCGCGCAAGGGGCAGTGGACAAAAAATGCCAAATATGAGTACTGTTGCTGCGTTGGTCACATATGTTTGCACATAATAATGGGCTCCTAATGAGAGTACTTCTCGTTAGGAGCCCATTTTATTGAACATTTGGGGAGTTACGTCAGCTCGTGCAGCTGGTCGTCATGCCTATAAGCATCAAAAATGCCCTGAATCGCTGCTACTAAAAAGGTAACAGTACTCATATTTGATGTATTTTGACCAAGGCTATTTGCAGATCACCAAGGCTACTCATTGGGGACAGACTTAAATGACTAGGTGTGGCTGCTTGGGCTAGGCTGTTAGGTCGAGTTCGTAGAGAAAGCTTTCGCGCGGCATGTCGTGACGACGCTCTTCGCGGTTGGCGCGGTGCGTGGCCGTGCGCTTAAAGCCGTGCAACTCGTAGAACTTCCACGAGCAGTTGGAGTCGGTGTACAGGTGCGCCCTTGTCGCCCCGCGCGAGGACAGGTACGAGACCGCGGCATCGAGCAACACTGAGCCTACACCCAGGCCGTGGACATCGGGATCGACGGCGAGCAGCGTGACTTCGTTGTCGTGCGGCAACGGGCTGCTCTCGAGCAGGCGGTTGTTGATTCGGATGGTTGCACGCACAAACGAGAGATACTCGGCGCAGACATCGGGCTCCAGCTCACGCATCTGCGATAGCAGCGCGCGTTCGGTATCCATCCAATGTTCCTTAACGGTGGCGCCGGAGCTCTGTCCCGCACGCGCGAGCGAAATGCCACGCGCCTGACCGTCGATTACGGCAACCTGCGAAAACGTCGATGACGAAAGGCAATAGGCGAGGTCGCACGCGGCCTCAAGGCGGTTGTACTCATCGTTATCCGAATTGTTATGCCAAAGCTGCTGCAGAATCAGCGCGATGGCGTCGAAGTCTTCGGTATCAAACGGTCGGTAGAGAACCCGCGAGACCATGGTGCCTCTTTCTTTTGCGGATGCATATCGAGCACAGTTCTACCACGCTATTGGCATCTAATTATGGTGCCCCTGTGTTCCATGAACTCACCGTGCCCATCCCCTCCGCGCGCAAACTTTTTCTGCACATGCGCCCGTTGCGGGGTGCATCGATGCGCTCGATGCGCTACATTGAATCAGTATTTTCAATGCCGCTGCGCGAGCGCTGCAGATCGACGTATCACCGACTCACAGAGCACGGCGGCGTACCAGACAGGAGGACTGCATGGGATCTGATGTGAAGATCGCACGCGCGTTGATCTCGGTTACCGATAAGACGGGCGTCGTCGATTTCGCACGGACGCTGGTCGATGACTTTGGCGTCGAGATCATCTCTACGGGCGGCACGGCTCGTGCCATCGAGGACGCGGGCGTTCCCGTAACCCCCATCGAGGAGTTCACGGGCTATCCCGAGATGATGGACGGCCGCGTTAAGACCCTGCACCCCAAGGTTCACGGCGCGCTGCTGGCCCGCCGCGATTCCGAGCAGCACATGCAGGAGGCCGCTCAGCACGGCATTAAGCTGATCGACCTGGTCGTCGTCAACCTGTACGAGTTCGAGAAGACCGTTGCCAACCCCGAGGTCACCTTCGCGGATGCCATCGAGCACATCGACATCGGCGGTCCCTCCATGCTGCGCTCTGCTGCCAAGAACGCCACGAGCGTTACCGTCATCTCCGATCCGGCCGACTACGACGCCGTCCTGGCCGAGATGCACGAGACCGGCGGTTGCACCACGCTTTCCACCCGTCGTCGCCTGCAGGTGAAGGTCTACCAGACCACCGCCGCCTACGACACGGCTATCTCCCGTTGGCTTGCCGCCCAGGCAAGTGACGTGGCGGATACCTCTGCCAAGCTCGAGATTTCGCTGGAGAAGGTCGACGACCTGCGCTATGGCGAGAATCCTCAGCAGAAGGCTACGGTCTACCGCTTTGCCGAGGGTTGCGAGAACACCGCGAGCTCGCAGTTTCCGCTCGTGGGCTCCGAGCAGATCCAGGGCAAGCCGCTCAGCTACAATAACTATCTGGATGCCGATGCCGCTTGGAACCTGGTCCGCGAGTTCGACGAGCCTGCCTGCGTGATCCTCAAACACCAGAACCCCTGCGGCTCCGCCGTTGCCGAGGACATTACGTCCGCTTACGACCGCGCCTTCGCCTGCGATCCCAAGAGCGCCTTCGGCGGCATCATCGCCTGCAACCGCGAGGTTCCCTTTGAGCTGGTTGAGCATTTTGCCGATCAGAACAAGCAGTTTGTCGAGGTCATCATCGCCCCGAGCTACACTGCCGAGGCGCTCGAGCGCATGGCCAAGCGCCCCAACCTGCGCGTGCTGGCTACCGGCGGCGTGGACCACGGCGCCCAGGTGGAACTGCGCTCCATCGACGGCGGCATGCTGGTGCAGGAGGTCGACCACGTGACCGAGGACCCCGCGACCTTTACGTTCCCCACCGACCGCAAGCCCACCGATGCCGAGATGGCCGAGCTCGAGTTTGCCTGGAAGGTCTGCAAGGGCGTTAAGTCCAACGCCATCCTGGTCTCCAAGGGCAAGGCCGGCATTGGCATGGGCCCGGGTCAGCCCAACCGCGTGGATTCTGCGCTGCTGGCCTGCGAGCGTGCCGAGGACTTCTGCGAGCGCGAGGGCGTGGAGAAGGGCGGCTTTGCCTGCGCAAGCGACGCATTCTTCCCGTTCCGCGACAACGTCGACGTGCTTGCTGCGCACGGCGTGACCTGCATCATTCAGCCCGGCGGCTCCAAGCGCGACGACGAGAGCATCCAGGCCTGCAACGAGCATGGCATTGCGATGGTCTTTACTGGTGCTCGCCACTTCCGTCACTAAGTTCCGCCCTGGGACAAAATAATCTCTGCAAAAGACGGCCGCTCCGTTTGGAGGGCCGTCTTTTTGGTATAAGAGGACGGAATGACTAACACGAAAGGTATGACCATGCCCCAGATTGATGATGCCGAGCTGTTTGGCAATGCCGAGGATCAGCGTGCGTACGAGGATTTTTGCGCCAATCAGGAGGCGGTCGAGAAGTTCACGCTCGACAAGCCCGCGCTTGTCTGCCGTTGGCGCATGTCCAACAAAAAGGTGCCCATGCTCAACCGCCACATTCGCGCACTGTCCGAGCGTCTGGTGCAGGGCGAGCCACTTACTCATAACATGCTCAGTTGGGCCAAGCAGCACGTTGAGTGGTCGCTTGCCGAGGGCGACTACACCGCCCACGACGGTGTGCTCATGCTGGTGATCGACATCAACGGCAACGCCGCCATGACGGTGGGGGAGTACGAGCCGCTGACGGATACGTCGGCCAAGGCACTGCGTGCCCGTTCTGCCGAGGCTCGCTCCGAAGCCGACGAGACCGGCGTGGCGCCCGAGCTGCTCGCTGCTGTCGATAACGGCGAGCTGACCTTTGTGGCGCCGGCGGACGAGTGCCTGTGCGGCACGGCGACGCTCATCGAACAGCTGGCCCAGACCAAGGGCATCCCGGTCACGCGCGTAGACATTCCCGCACAGCTCAAGGGCGCGCTGTTCCTGGTGAGTGATGAGCACGGCGTGGTTCCCGCAACCGAGACGGAGGCCGCCGAGGCCGACGCCGCCACGGTCGCCTTCTTTGCCGACGGCTACGAAAAGCTCCGTGCCCGCCGCTAAATGATTTTTCTGGGACGGGGATTAAAAACTCATTTAATTCCCGTGCCCGTTGCGAGCGAGGGGCAAGCCCCTGCCGCTCGCGAACAGTTCTGTCACCTTGGTGACGCGCAAGGCGCGCACCTGCGGCTCCGCAGCCATAATGGTGGCAAGACAACCAAGGGGGGAGCGGAATCCATGGCGCTGATCTATATCGTTGAGGACGACGAGCCCATTCGTCGCGAGCTTGCCGATATCCTTGCCCGTGCGGGTTTTGAGGTCGAGGCATGCGAATCATTCGAGCACGTTTCGCGCAATATTCTCGCCGCCGCGCCCGACCTGGTGCTGCTCGACCTCACGCTTCCCGTTAAGGACGGCCAGCATATCTGCCACGAGGTTCGCCGCGAATCCGAGGTTCCCATCATCGTCCTCACGTCGCGCGCGACCGAGATCGACGAGGTCATGGCCATGACGCTCGGCGCGGACGACTTTGTTCCCAAGCCCTATAGCGCCCGTGTGCTCGTGGCGCGCATCAACGCCCTGCTGCGTCGCACCGCGGCGGCAGGCGAGCGCAGCACGCTCGTCCACAAGGGACTGGAGCTCGACCTCGCCCGCTCCATGGTCACCAATACGGCAACCGGCGACAGTACCGAGCTCACCAAAAACGAGCTGCGTATCCTCTCGCTGCTCTTGGGTCGCGCGGGCAAGATCGTCTCGCGTCCGGCCATCATGCAGGACCTGTGGGACTCCGACGCCTTCGTGGACGACAACACGCTTACCGTCAACATCAACCGCCTGCGCACCACGCTCGAAAAAATCGGCATCAAGGGGTATTTGACCACGCATCGCGGCCAAGGCTATTCGGTCTAGGGGCCGGCTATGTCGTTTGCCAAGTTCTTTAAAGACGCACTGCTTCCCGTCGCCGTGTGGACGTGCGGCGTGCTACTGAGCTGCTTTGTGCTGACGGTCGCCGGCGCACCCGTTTCTATCGTGGTCGTGGCGGTTGGTGTGTCCTTTATCTTCGGTATGCTCGGCATCGTGATCGAGTACGCGCGTCGTCGTCGTTTTCTGCGCCAGCTGGGGCGTGCGGCAGAGGAGCTCGAGAGTCCCGCATGGGTGCAGGAGATGGTGCAATGCCCGACCTATGCCGAGGGCGAGCTTGAGTACGAGGTCTTGCGCCGGGTTGGCAAGGCTGCCTGCGACGAGGTTGCCGAAGGCCGGCGTCAGACCGATGACTATCGCGACTATATCGAGAGTTGGGTCCACGAGGCCAAACTGCCCCTGGCGGCGGCCCATCTAATTTTGGAAAACCTGGACGGCAGCGAAGACGACCTGTCGCGCGTGGATGACCTGGGCCGTGAGTTGGCTCGCGTGGAGCGCTATATCGACCAGGCGCTGTACTACGCGCGCTCGGAAGTCGTGGAGCGCGACTACCTGATTCGCCGCTGGGATCTTAAGACCTTAGTGACGGGCGCGATCAAGGCCAATGCGCGTGAGCTCATCGCGTCACACGTGGCGCCGGTGTGCGAGAACCTCGACTTTGAGGTGTTTACCGACGAGAAGTGGCTCGAGTTTATTCTGGGCCAGCTCATCCAGAACAGCATTAAATATGCGCGTGAGGACGGCGCGAAGATCGTGTTTTCGGGAGCGTTGTTGGACGAGGGCCTGGCAAGCGAGCGCATCGAGCTTACCGTCGCGGACAACGGCTGCGGCGTGAGCGCGGCCGACCTGCCCCGCGTGTTCGAGAAGGGCTTTACCGGCGACAACGGTCGCACCACCAAGCGTGCAACGGGCATCGGCCTCTACCTGGTGGCGCGCCTGTGCTCCAAGATGGGCATCGACGTCACCGCAGCGTCCGAGCCCGGAGAAGGCTTCGTCGTTACGTTTGCCTTCTCAACCAACAAGTTCCAATACTTTGAGTAGTTAGCCCGTCTTACGGTGCGGACGGCTATGTTCCCGAACGTGAACTTAGCTAAAGTAATTGGTGCTATGTTCCCGAACGTGAACATAGCCATGAGGCTCAAATGAATCTCCTATAACAAAAACGTGCCGCCCCAAACGGGGCGGCACGCCATTTCTCTATTCAGCCAACTCGCTGAAGTAAGGCCCCGCGGCCGG